>NZ_JALBYT010000100.1:0-339 GCF_022690845.1 Shewanella sp. N2AIL
AGTATTTAATTGCATGAGTCTGTCATGTGATTAATTACAAAACGATGTAAACGTGGAAACGTTTGCATCATGAGTTCTCAAACACTTTATTAAGTGTCTTGAATATTCAAAAGTAAATTATTCTTTGCTGAATAGTTTACGTCTAAGGCGCGTCCACTTCTTTGGTCAGAAGTGAGACAAGTAAAACCAAGCTGGTCGCAATGCGACTCAGGTGAGTGAAACTCATTTGGGTTGTATGGTTAAGCGACTAAGCGTATACGGTGGATGCCTTGGCAGTCAGAGGCGATGAAGGACGTAGTAACTTGCGAAAAGCGTTGGCGAGCTAGTAACAAGCATTTG
>NZ_JALBYT010000101.1:0-339 GCF_022690845.1 Shewanella sp. N2AIL
CTGAACCTTCTAAAGGAAGCATTCCAGCGAAACAGAAAAGAGCTTGGATGAAACCTGAATATTTAGAATCGGTTCTATTAGCAGGGTTGCAGTTGGACGAATTTTAAACACTCATGCGGTTGCCCTGGATGCTGAAAAGGTTTCGACCAATCGAGTCTACCATGTTTTCTAAGCCAAACGAGTACCGTTGAACGGCCTTGAATACCAAAACAGGCTTGGGCTTGTTTGTACGTCATTTCGCCTTTTTCAACACGCTCTACAACGCCTAATTTAAAGGCTAAGGTGTAATCTCGTTGTGTGCGCTTACGGCTTGAGTTAATTGATGTTGTCATAAAGAAG
>NZ_JALBYT010000102.1:0-335 GCF_022690845.1 Shewanella sp. N2AIL
TTACTCACCCGTCCGCCGCTCGCCACCTCAGGAGTAAACTCCCTTGTGCTGCCGCTCGACTTGCATGTGTTAGGCCTGCCGCCAGCGTTCAATCTGAGCCATGATCAAACTCTTCAATTAAAGTTTTGTTGTTTGACTTAGGTCAAACGGCTCAATGAATTCTGATTTTTTGTTTCCACTTAAAAGCAGAAACAAACTGTACATATTACTATGAACACTCATTGTTACATTGATTTAAATTTTTGACTGCCAACCCGAAGGTTAAGCAGTTTCGATTAACTCAACACCTGTGAGTGTCCACACAGATTTCTTGTTTTATCTTGTTAAAGAGCAAC
>NZ_JALBYT010000103.1:0-325 GCF_022690845.1 Shewanella sp. N2AIL
CTCTCACATGGGGAGACCCCACACTACCATCGGCGCGTTTGCGTTTCACTTCTGAGTTCGGGATGGGATCAGGTGGTTCCACAAGGCTATTGTCACCAAGCAAATTCTGTTTATTACCGTGTCCATCGCTGGACCACGTTAATAATAATTCGGAAAGCTGATTTGCTTTGTTTGAGTTCACACTTCATCAAGTATCTCTATTCTGTCTAAGTTCGCTTAGCAAAACCCATCTGGGTTGTATGGTTAAGCCTCTCGAGTCATTAGTACATGTTAGCTCAACGCCTCACAACGCTTACACACCATGCCTATCAACGTCCTAGTCTCG
>NZ_JALBYT010000104.1:0-321 GCF_022690845.1 Shewanella sp. N2AIL
TAATGCCGTTCACTTAAGAGTGAACGGCATTTTTCTTTGGTCTAACCGGATACTTGTTTTTACTCATTTTAAGGACTCTTGGATAAGCCCTTTCCCGTTTACCATCCAACTTAAATTGCCGTGCATTGCGTTCTATATCCAATACGTCTCTCGGGACATTCCCCGGTGTTTGTGATGGCAGTTGTGTCAACTTGAAGATGATATAACTCGCCGCATCCCTAAAACTCAGTTGATTAGGATGGACCGATGGCAAGCTTTTAGCCATCAGCAACATCTTATATCTAATGAGATTGTAGGCCAGTAGCACGCCCCACAGCTCTT
>NZ_JALBYT010000105.1:0-308 GCF_022690845.1 Shewanella sp. N2AIL
TAGCAATATACAACGAAATGAGACCGCATCTGAGTTTGAATATGGCAACCCCTAATCAGGTGCACAATAGAAAAGGCCAGCTACAGGAGCTGGCCTAAAAACTGTCAACCTATCTTAGGACGGGACATGATACACGGCTTTCTAATGTACGCCTTTCTAATGTGCGCCCTTCTTATACACATAGTGTAGTGGTCAAGTAAAATTGGCCACGGTTTTAGAGTCATTCCAATATAAACGTTCTGACTCATTTGGCGTTAACCCACCATTATATTGATGGGGTCTGGTCTCACTGTAATATCCAGTGATGT
>NZ_JALBYT010000106.1:0-296 GCF_022690845.1 Shewanella sp. N2AIL
CGAATGGAAAGTCGTAGAGCTGAGCTATCGGTCATCAAAGACTGGGTCCAGTACTGGCGTAAATATATGCCAAGGTTAGGGGCCCGTAAGCTCTACACGTTGATAAAATCCAAGCTGGTTGAGCACGATATTAAACTCGGGCGAGATGGGTTCTTTACCTATTTGAGAAGTGAAGGTTTACTGGTTAAACCGAAGAAAAGCTACACAAAAACCACGTTCAGCAAACACTGGATGAAGAAGCATCCTAATCTGCTGAAAGAGGAAGGGCTACATGATGCAGGGCATGTACTGGTCAG
>NZ_JALBYT010000107.1:0-292 GCF_022690845.1 Shewanella sp. N2AIL
GCACGATATTAAACTTGGGCGAGATGGTTTTTTTACCTATTTGAGACGTGAAGGTTTACTGGTTAAACCGAAGAAAAGCTACACAAAAACCACGTTCAGCAAACACTGGATGAAGAAGCATCCTAATTTGCTGAAAGAGGAAGGACTGCATGATGCAGAGCATGTACTGGTCACCGATGCCAGTTCTCGTAAGATAGTCGGTCATCACGTGAGTAAAGACATGAAAGCCGAGAGTGTGGTGAAAGCGTTAAAAATGGCCATAAAAGATAAACGCTATATCGGCAACGCAGTG
>NZ_JALBYT010000108.1:0-283 GCF_022690845.1 Shewanella sp. N2AIL
ACAGGGTAAGTGCCATCGGCCAAGGTGGTGCCGGTTAAGTCGATGCTCCAGTTACCGCTGGCATCAATCACCAAGCCGTTGGCAGTGGTGTACACCACGCCATTGATGGTGACGGCCAAGGTGCTGTCATCACCCAAATCGACGGTACCGTTGAAGACTAAGGTGTTGTCATTGGTGATGAAGTCGCTGCCCGAGGCGCCGGTGTCATCGGTAATGCTGGTGATCGCCACGGTGTTGCCGTCGCCATCTTGGTCAATCTTGGTATCAATCACCACGTCTTGGG
>NZ_JALBYT010000109.1:0-280 GCF_022690845.1 Shewanella sp. N2AIL
TTGGAAAGCTGATAGTATTTAATTGCATGAGTCTGTCATGTGATTAATTACAAAACGATGTAAACGTGGAAACGTTTGCATCATGAGTTCTCAAACACTTTATTAAGTGTCTTGAATATTCAAAAGTGTGTTGTTTTCGAAAGAAGATGATACACGTCTAAGGCGCGTCCACTTCTTTGGTCAGAAGTGAGACAAGTAAAACCAAGCTGGTCGCAATGCGACTCAGATGAGTGAAACTCATTTGGGTTGTATGGTTAAGCGACTAAGCGTATACGGTGGA
>NZ_JALBYT010000010.1:0-141804 GCF_022690845.1 Shewanella sp. N2AIL
GGCGGGTAATATGAGTGCGGGCGAGTGCTTCTGAGAGTTGCATAAAAAAATCCGATGACATGAGGTCATCGGATTTTGATCTTTTCAGCGAGATCGTCAAGCGATCTGTCTTAACTGATCGGCATTAAGCCATGCTCGCCTTTCGATTAGGGATAAAACGGTTAGATAGTCACCATAAGCCGCTTTATGAATGGATTAGACCGGATTGGTGATATCCACAAAATGGTGCACGAGATCAAACTCGCGGGCGAGGTGACGGCCTAAGGCTTGAATGCCAAAACGTTCGGTCGCATGGTGCCCCGCCGCAAAATAATGTATGCCCTGCTCCACCGCACTGTGGAACGTGCGTTCAGATACTTCACCACTGATAAACGCATCCACACCTAAACTCGCCGCAACATCGATATAGTCCTGCGCGCCGCCAGTACACCAAGCTAAATGTTGGATCTTGGCATCGCCATCACCAATGTGCAGCGGGGCTCTGCCTAACGCATCCTCAAGGGTGTGAGAAAATTCGCTAGCACTAACCGCAAGATCAAGTTTTCCACGCCACAGCAGCCCCTGAGCCACCTCTTCGATGGCTTCTGCGTCGACTATCCCAAGTTGCCTGCCTAAGGTCGCGTTATTACCCAGCATTGGGTGGGCATCTAAGGGCAAATGATAGCCAAACAAGCTAATATCATGCTTGAGTAGCGCCTTAATCCGGCGTTGTTTCATGCCAGTGATCACTTCAGGCTCATTCTTCCAAAAAAAGCCGTGATGGACCAAAATCGCATCGGCGTTTAATCGAATCGCTTCATCGATCAAAGCCTGACACGCAGTCACGCCCGTCACTATGGTGCGGATCTCATCCTTGCCTTCTATTTGCAGCCCATTGGGCGCGTAATCTTTAAACGCCGATACATGTAAAAAATCGGCTAAATATTGGGTTAATTCTGTCCGTGTCATTGCTTTACCGTCCTTTACTCGAGATGACCATTTACTGAAGATGACGACTTAATCAAGATAAGACAGTCGCTTACATCGCGACATCAACACGCACACCGCCTTGCAGGTAGACCACTCGCACTCTGTCACCCGCATTGAATACCATGCCAGCATCATAGTCTTGGATCACCATAACTTGGGTGCCATCTTCTTGATTGATCATCAATTCCACCAGCTTCAATGACTGCACACTCGTGCCACTGCCATAACGATTGCCGATACCGCCACCAATCAAGGCACCTAAAATGGTCGCCACATCACGGCCAGAACCGCCACCAAACTGATTGCCAATCACCCCACCCGCTAAGGCGCCACCAAAGGTTTTCCAACCTCGATTACGGTCTTCAATCAGCTGGGTTTCAGTGATATTACGTACCGAAGTGATATCGCCATAGAGCACTTTCTCGACAGGCACGGCTTGATTACGGTCATAACCCGCACTCGCGGGGCTGAGGATAAACGCAAAAATAAACATAAAGCTTGCTAGAGTAGGTTTCCACATATCTGAATTTCCGCTAACTTAATAATAAGGTCTATAACTAAATCATACTCAATTGTGAAGTCACTGTCTTTTCTGAATCACGAATTTGAAGCTTTTCCTTCACCCGAATTCGCCTTAACCGATCCTAATGGGTTATTGGCTATCGGCGGCGACTTACGTCCTGAACGCTTACTCTCGGCTTACTACAACGGTATTTTTCCTTGGTTTAACTCAGATGATCCTATTTTATGGTGGTCGCCCGATCCCCGCGCCGTGTTTATTCCCGGTGAAATACACATCAGCACAAGTTTGCGGAAATACTTAAAAAAACAACCTTGGCGGATCACAATCAATCACGCTTTCACCGATGTAATGGCGGGATGCGCGCAGCCAAGAGAAAAACAGAGCGGCACTTGGATCACCCAAGAAATTCAAATGGCCTATCGCGAACTGCATCACACTGGTCACGCCCATTCCATTGAAGTCTGGGAAGGCGAACGTTTAATTGGTGGGCTTTACGGCTTAGCAATCGGCCAAGTGTTTTGCGGCGAATCCATGTTTCACCGTAAAACCAATGCCTCCAAGGCCGCCGTTGCAGCGCTGCAACAGCATTTACTCAAAATGGGATTCAAACTCATCGATGCACAAGTGATGAATCCTCACCTAGAAAGTTTGGGAGCCAAAGCCATTAAACGCATTGATTTTATAACGTTACTGAGCGAACTGAGAAACAATCCCGTGGACCCAGCGACTTGGACCACTAAAGAGGTCATCCTTGAACTCGAGTAAAGCATCGATCGCTATCGGTATCAGTCAAATATTTCCCTGCAGCTACCTCGATGGCCAACAGGAGCAGCTACTTGTCATCCAAGAAGATACCCTTGATCCCATTTTATTTGAGCGTTTACTCGCGGTGGGTTTTCGCCGCAGTGGCGGCTCCATCTATAAACCCCGTTGCCCAAGGTGCAGCGCGTGCCAGCCTATTCGTGTGCCAGCGCATGAATTTGTGCCATCGAAACGTCAAAAACGGACTTTAGCAAAAAACCAAGATCTGACCTGGCGAATTACATCGGAACAAACCGCCGAACAATATGCCCTGTATGAGCATTACATTCGTGAGCGGCATTTTGACGGCCCTATGTTCCCCCCGAGTGAAGATCAATATAATCACTTTCTTTTTTGCCATTGGTTGCCGCCGACGTTTATCGAGGTCTATAACGGCGATAAATTATTAGCCGTCGCGGTCACAGATACCTTACCCAA
This sequence comes from Shewanella sp. N2AIL, assembly GCF_022690845.1. Taxonomy (NCBI): domain Bacteria; kingdom Pseudomonadati; phylum Pseudomonadota; class Gammaproteobacteria; order Alteromonadales; family Shewanellaceae; genus Shewanella; species Shewanella sp. N2AIL. Next base: position 2,732 of record NZ_JALBYT010000010.1, read on the forward strand.
TAGTCTGTCGGCGATTTACAGCTATTTTGACCCCGACGAAGAACAGCGTTCCCTCGGCGCCCTGTTAATTTTAATTCAGTGCCGATTGGCAAAACTGATGGACAAAGAATTTGTTTATCTCGGATATCAAATAGATGAAAACCGTAAGATGTCCTACAAGCGTTTATATCGCCCATATCAAATTCTCACACCGACGGGCTGGGAGTATTCCCAAGTTTGCTAAGTACTTCCCCTTTACAGCAGGGTGAATTTGGGGCATGATACGCCCGTTTTTTATATTCGAAGGCTAATGGGATAATTAATTAATGGCGAAAGAAGACAACATTGAAATGCAAGGCACTATCCTTGAAACCTTGCCAAACACAATGTTTCGTGTAGAGCTTGAAAATGGTCATGTGGTGATAGCCCACATTTCAGGCAAAATGCGCAAAAACTACATCCGGATCCTTACTGGCGATAAAGTTACCGTCCAGCTGACTCCTTATGATCTGACCAAAGGTCGCATTGTCTTCCGCGCACGCTGATATAGCCTCTTAGATTTAAAAACCCGGCAAGGCCGGGTTTTTTTGTTTGCGAAAGATGAAAAAAATGGCTGCAATTGCAGCCATTTTTATGTCTAAAACTAATGGATAATCAAGCGTTAAGCTTTTGTTGTCGCTTTTTCGTGACGTTCGGTACGAATGACAAGCTCGCCCTCCTTCACATCCACATGCGCCACACCGCCTGACTCTAAGACACCAAATAAGATCTCGTCTGCCAATGGACGTTTGATCAATTCGGTCACCACCCGAGCCATTGGACGCGCGCCCATGTTCTTGTCGTAGCCTTTCTCGGCCAATAAGGTTCTGGCTTCGTCGCTGACTTCCAAAGTAACGTGTTTTGCATCCAATTGAGCCTGCAATTCCACCAAGAATTTATCGACCACTTTGGCGATAATCGTCATATCCAAATGGTTGAACCAAATGATGGAATCGAGACGATTTCGAAATTCTGGCGAAAATACCCGATTAATTTCAGATAACGCATCTTGAGTGTGATCTTGTTGGGTAAAGCCAATCGACTTACGAATAGTCTCCTGAACACCCGCGTTCGTTGTCATCACCAAAGTCACGTGTCTAAAGTCAGCCTTACGACCATTATTGTCGGTCAAAGTACCGTGATCCATCACCTGCAACAGCAAGTTATAGACATCGCGGTGGGCCTTCTCGATTTCATCCAATAGCACCACACAGTGCGGATTTTTAATCACAGCATCGGTGAGCAAGCCACCTTGGTCATAACCCACATATCCAGGAGGCGCACCAATCAAGCGTGACACTGTGTGGCTTTCCATGTACTCAGACATGTCAAAGCGCACCAGTTTCATCCCCAAACAGTTGGCCAGTTGGTTAGTGACTTCGGTTTTACCCACACCGGTGGGACCCGCGAATAAGAAGCTACCCACAGGTTTCCTGTCTGTGCCTAAGCCACTGCGCGATAAGCGAATGGCCGAACTCAGACTCTCAATGGCCTTGTCTTGGCCAAAGACCACCATCTTAAGGTTACGCTCAAGATTACGCAGTAAGTCCTTATCAGTGGCGGATACCGACTTCTCAGGGATACGCGCCATTTTCGCCACTATCGACTCAATCTCGGCTTGGCCTATAGTCTTTTTACGTTTGCTCATAGGCAACATCACCATACGTGCACCCGCTTCATCGATAACATCGATGGCTTTATCGGGTAAATGTCTGTCGTTGATGTGCTTGGCCGATAATACTGCAGCGCTGCTGATCGCAGCCTGTGTATAACGAACCCCATGATATTCTTCGTATTTAGACTTAAGCCCCATCAAAATTTTAGTGGTTTCTTCCACTGAAGGTTCATTGATATCCACCTTTTGGAAACGACGTGCAAGTGCGCGGTCTTTCTCAAAAATACTTTGATATTCTTGGAAAGTTGTCGACCCCATGCAGCGTAAGTTGCCGCTAGATAGTAAAGGTTTCAGCAGATTAGAGGCATCCATTACGCCGCCAGAGGCCGCGCCCGCACCGATAATGGTGTGGATCTCATCGATGAATAGGATGGCATGCTTATCAGCCGCCAGTTCTTTTAACAGGTTCTTAAAGCGCTTTTCAAAGTCGCCGCGATACTTAGTTCCCGCCAGCAGTGAACCTAAATCCAAAGAATACACTGTGGCTTCAAGCATCACATCGGGCACTTGTTTATTGACGATGCGATACGCCAGCCCTTCGGCAATCGCCGTTTTACCTACGCCCGCCTCACCCACTAACAGCGGATTATTTTTACGGCGACGGCATAGGGTTTGAATCGCGCGCTCAATTTCTTGATCACGACCAATCAGTGGGTCGATGATCCCTTGCTTAGCAAGTTGATTTAAGTTGGACGCAAATTGCGACAACATGCTGCGCTCTTCGCTGCTTTCGCCCTGATCTTCAACCCGTTCTTGATCTTGATGTGACTCAGCATCATCATTTTTGGCGAAACCATGGGAAATAAAATTCACAACGTCTAGGCGACTAATATCGCAGCGGCGCAGTAAATACACGGCTTGGGATTCTTGCTCACTGAAAATGGCGACTAACACGTTAGCGCCGTTTACTTCATTGCGACCCGATGACTGCACATGGAATACTGCACGTTGCAGCACTCGTTGGAACCCCAGCGTTGGCTGAGTTTCTTTGTCATCATCAATATCGGCAATGATTGGGGTTGTTTGTTGGATAAAGCTTGCCACTTCATCTCTGAGTTTATCTAGATTCGCTCCACAGGCGATTAACGCTTCTTGAGCCGCAGGATTGTCGATCAGAGCTAATAACAGATGTTCCACTGTCATATACTCGTGACGCGCGTCTCTGGCTTGCTGAAACGCCAGATTTAAGGTGACTTCCAGGTCTTTGTTCAGCATAAGCACCCCCAAAATTAACAACAGACTACAGAGTAAAGCGGTTTTATGCTTTCTCTAACGAACACAGTAACGGATGTTGGTTTTGTCTTGCAAATTGATTTACTTGTATCACCTTAGTTTCTGCAATCCCAAACGGGAAAATACCGCAAATACCTTTTCCTTGGTGATGGATCGTCAACATGATATCGGTCGCTTCCTGCTCGTTCTTGCGAAAGAAAACCTGCAAAACTTCAATCACAAAATCCATTGGGGTGTAATCATCATTATTGAGTACCACCTTATACATCGAAGGCGGCATTAACTCTGATTCGACACGTTCTTCAACGTGTTCAATATTTCCTATCTTTGCCATTTTTTAATACTAGCCTCTCGTGTTGGCCTCTTCCAATTGATCCGTTCAAATTAATCAGTTGTTACCCCTTTGTTAATTTTAGCTTGACTTCCGCTTTTACTCCTTACATTCTGTTGTGCAGACGGTGAAAGAATACCCGTCTATACAGGTTTTACTATCTTACTGGTAAGTAGACAACAGAAGGAAGTGGAAGTATGGCAAGCGGAACTGTTAAATGGTTCAACAACGCCAAAGGATTCGGGTTTATTTGCCCTGATCAAGGTGGTGAGGACGTTTTTGCACACTATTCTACCATTGAAATGGAAGGCTATCGAACTCTAAAAGCAGGCCAACCCGTTCAATTTGAAGTAGAAGCCGGTCCAAAAGGAATGCACGCTTCAGCCATTTCACCAACAAAATAACGTTTGGTGAGGCCAATGATCTAAAAGGCAGGGACTTGTCCCTGCCTTTTTATTGCTGCGTGTTTTATCAATCCCCACCACTTAATGCTCCATCACTTGTCAGCATTACGCATGAATTTAATTCAAGATCCATCGCCGCAGCTCACCCATTGCATCCCCACAAAAAGATTTTATCACCAGTCTCGACAGTAAATTTAGGGCATAAAAAAGGGATCTGCCATGCAGATCCCTTTCTAAAATCAGTCTAATGACTTACAACTTTACATCAACTTTGATGGCCCACACTGACGCACGCGCCATCCAAAAGCTAAAACTCACGAGATTAAGCAATCAACAACTTGTTTAACGTCTCGCTTGGGCGCATGGCTTTTTCAGCCTTAGCCGCATCTAAACGGTAGTAACCGCCTAAATCAACTGGTGCACCTTGTGCCGTCGCTAATTCAGCCACAATCACTTGCTCATTTGCGGCCAACGCATGCGCTAACGGAATGAAGTGAGCTTGTAACTGCTCATCGCCCGTTTGCGCGGCTAAGGCTTGTGCCCAGTACATGGCTAAGTAGAAATGGCTGCCACGGTTATCTAACTCACCGACTCTTCTTGATGGCGATTTGTTGCTATCTAAGAATTGGCCAATGGCTTGATCTAAGGTATCAGCTAACACTTGGGCTTTTGGATTACCGACAGTTTGGCTTAAATGCTCAAGAGACGCCGCCAGAGCCAAGAATTCACCGAGTGAATCCCAACGTAAGTGACCTTCTTTCTCAACCTGTTGCACGTGCTTAGGTGCACTACCGCCCGCACCTGTTTCAAATAGACCGCCGCCGTTCATTAACGGCACGATTGACAGCATTTTGGCACTGGTGCCTAGCTCAAGGATTGGGAACAAGTCAGTCAGGTAGTCACGTAGAACGTTGCCCGTAACTGAAATGGTATCTTTGCCTTCTTTGATGCGAGCCAAAGACAAACGCGTCGCGTCTTCTGGAGACATGATGCTGATCTCTAAGCCATCAGTATCATGCTCTGGCAGATATTGCTGCACTTTTGCAATGATTTGCGCATCGTGGGCACGTTTGCTGTCTAACCAGAATACCGCAGGAGTATTGCTTAAACGGGCACGGCGCACGGCCAGTTTGACCCAATCACGGATAGGTGCGTCTTTAACTTGGCACATTCTCCAGATATCGCCCGCTTCCACGTTATGGCTCATCAATACCTTACCACTTGCATCGACAACGTTGACCACACCGTCAGCAGGTATTTCAAAGGTCTTATCGTGGCTGCCGTACTCTTCGGCTTTTTGCGCCATCAAGCCCACGTTTGGCACGCTGCCCATGGTTTTAGGATCAAAAGCGCCGTGCTCTTTACAGAAGGCAATCGTTTCTTGGTAGATACCGGCATAGCAACGATCTGGGATCATAGCTTTCGTGTCATGCAGTTGACCATCTGGTCCCCACATTTGGCCAGATGAACGAATCGCAGCAGGCATAGACGCATCGATAATGATGTCGCTTGGCACGTGTAAGTTGGTGATACCTTTGTCAGAATCAACCATAGCCAATGCGGGACGTGCAGCGTAAACGGCGGCGATATCGGCTTCGACTTCGGCGCGGCTATCGGCAGGTAATGTCGCTATTTTGGCATAAACATCACCAAAACCGTTGTTAACATCTACGCCTAATTCAGCAAAAAGCGCCGCATGTTTGTCAAATACTGGCTTGAAGAATACCTTCACAGCGTGACCAAACATAATAGGATCAGACACTTTCATCATAGTGGCTTTCAGATGCAGCGATAACAGCACATCTTCTGCTTTGGCGTTTTCGATTTCACGCTCATAGAAGCTCACTAAGGCTTTTTTACTCAATACCGCAGCATCGATAATTTCGCCAGCCAGCAGCTTAAGACCGGACTTGAGCACTACTTCTTGGCCATCTTTTTGCGTCAGTACGATATTCACGCTGCCCGCATCAGATAAAGTCACTGACTGCTCGCTGCCGTAAAAATCGCCGTCAGTCATGTGAGCAACGTGTGACTTAGAATCTGTAGCCCATTTACCCATTGAATGCGGATTTTTCTTGGCGAAGTTTTTCACCGATAATGGGGCACGGCGATCTGAGTTACCTTCACGTAGTACTGGGTTTACCGCACTGCCTTTAATCTTGTCGTAACGTGTTTTAATTGACTTTTCAGCGTCGGTTTTTGGCTCATCCGGATAGTGAGGGATGTCGTAACCTTTTTGCTGCAGTTCAAGGATACAGGCTTTTAATTGTGGAATCGAAGCACTGATATTCGGTAACTTGATGATGTTCGCTTCTGGCTGATTCGCTAACTCGCCAAGCTCAGTCAGATGATCGCCAATCTTTTGTGCTTCGGTCAGTTGCTCAGGGAAACTGGCAATAATACGGCCCGATAACGAGATATCACGGGTTTCAACCGCAACGCCCGCGGCGTCGGTAAACGTTCTGATAATAGGTAAGAGTGAGAGGGTGGCCAGTGCTGGCGCTTCGTCTGTTTCAGTGTAAATAATTGTTGATGAGTTATCTTTCATGTTACATCCTACATTATTGTAAAATTTAATATTTTTTATAATAATTTTATAGCATGGCGAACAAATCTGAGCACAGTGAAAATATCAATCAAGGCAATCGAATCCGCCTTAACCTTTCACATTCTCAATGCCCTTCTGCCTTTGCACGCAAGCTAAAATTTGTTACAACGACTCATTAAAACCTAATAAACATTTAGGCACAGATCACATTTTCTGGCCGACATCATAGAGCATTCGCAATAATATTCAAATTCCACTAACGGCGAATGCCAAGTACACTATGACCACATTAACGACTCAATCAAGTCAGGTAAGCGTGTCTCAACCTCCTGTTAGCAAAAGTATGAACAAAAACAAGTTTCCACCTAAACGTGCCAATTCCAGTACCAGTTCCCCAGCCAAGAGCACGATTAAACCCGCTAAGCCCGCGAGCAGAGGCCCTGCCAACCGCGCTACCGCCGTAGATAGCAAAGTGGCGCCAGCACGTAATGCCAATGGCAGTTTAAAGAAAGAACCCTTTAAAAATCCTAATCGACGCGCAATTGCAGCGGCAAAACCGGTGCAGAGCCAAACGCTCGCACCGATTATCGTGCTGTTTAATAAGCCTTTTGATGTACTTTGCCAGTTTACCGATGAACAAGGTCGCAAAACCCTAAAAGACTATATCCCCATTGCTGACGTGTATGCCGCAGGCCGCTTAGACAGAGACAGTGAGGGCTTGTTACTGCTGACTAATGACGGTCAATTACAGGCAAGACTGACAGAACCGAAAAAGAAAACCTTTAAAACCTATTGGGTGCAAGTAGAAGGCGTGCCGACGGAAGATGCACTGACGAAACTGCGCCAAGGTGTTGAATTAAATGATGGTATGACGCTGCCTGCTAAAGTCAAAATCATGGATTCACCCGATATTTGGCCACGTAATCCACCGGTGAGAGAACGCAAAAATATCCCAACAACTTGGCTAGAAATCCAAATTCATGAAGGCCGTAACCGCCAAGTCAGACGCATGACAGCGCATATCGGTTTTCCGACCTTAAGATTAATCCGTTATAAAATAGGCCAATGGAGTCTAGATAATTTGCCATCGGGCGAGCATAAATGCATTCGCCTCGGTGATGAAGTCTAACTTTCAGCCAAGTTTCTGCGCTCAACGCCACTAAAAAGTGGCACCAAGTCCACTCAAAGGAGGCACCATGAGTCAACGATATAAACCCAATGTGACCGTCGCTTGTATTATTCATGCGACCTCACAGGATAAGTATCTGATGGTGGAAGAGTGGATTGATGGCGAGCTGCGCTTTAATCAGCCAGCGGGTCACTTAGAAGCCAATGAAAGCTTAATCCAAGCCTGTGAGCGTGAAGTGTTTGAGGAAACGGGGTTATCACTTAACCCCCAAGGACTCGTCGGCATCTATCAATTTAGCGCCAGTGAAGACTTAGCCTTTGTGCGCTTTACCTTCTTCGTACAGTTAGATGATATGCCCTCACCTGCGCCGCAGGACAAGGCTATCCACAGTGCGCACTGGCTGAGTTTTGCACAGATAGAAGCTAAGTCATCTTTACTGCGCAGCCCCTTAGTGCTCGATTGCCTAAAAGACTACCTTAATAACGCACAACAGGGCCAAACTTATCCCCTCTCCTTACTCAATAGTGACCGCCTCACGATAGCCCAAGCGAGTAAGGCGTGATAGAATACCGCCCCGCATAAACGGCTTGTTAAACTTATGCATGTGCTAGTGCCTAGCGGCCTCTACGTGGCAAAATAATAGACTGTACAGTAGGCCGTAAATACGAGTTTTACTGTTAGCTCGCACTACACCCAAATTTTTAAGTTAGCTCTTAAGTTAGCTTGGATTTAACGCTAGCCCATATTTTTTAAGCTAGGTTAGGCACTTTTTGTTACGCGCTCAATGTCGCGGCTTAACGTCAACAACCTAGCCAACACACATACTCAATGGTTTTTAGGATCTATGACATCAATCGAACCCACTCATACAGGAAAAAAAGTCATTGTCGGCATGTCCGGCGGTGTAGATTCATCTGTTTCAGCTTATTTGCTTATGCAGCAAGGCTATCAGGTTGAAGGCCTTTTCATGAAGAACTGGGAAGAAGATGACAATAACGAGTACTGCGCTGCCGCAGAAGATTTAAAAGATGCCCAAGCAGTGTGCGACAAGCTCGGGATCAAGCTACACACAGTTAACTTTGCTGCCGAATATTGGGACAATGTATTTGAGTATTTCCTCGCCGAATACAAAGCCGGCCGCACGCCAAATCCCGATATCATGTGCAACAAAGAAATCAAATTTAAGGCATTTTTAGAATTTGCCGACGAAATCCTCGACGCCGATTACATCGCCATGGGCCACTATGTGCGCCGCCGCGATAATAGCGATGGCAGCACACAAATGCTCCGTGGCGTCGATGGCAATAAAGATCAAAGTTATTTCCTCTACACCCTTAGCCACGAGCAAGTGGCTCGAAGTCTATTCCCTGTCGGTGAATTGGAAAAACATGAAGTACGTGAAATCGCAAAAGAAATGGGCCTAATCACCCATGATAAAAAAGACAGCACCGGCATCTGTTTTATCGGTGAGCGCAAGTTCACTGAATTCCTGGGCACTTATTTACCAGCGCAGCCTGGTAATATCGAAACCCCAGAAGGTGAAATCATAGGCACACACCAAGGGCTGATGTACCACACCTTAGGCCAGCGTAAAGGCCTAGGCATTGGCGGTATGAAAAACAGCAATGACGATCCTTGGTATGTAGTTGATAAAGATCTTGAGCGTAACGTATTGATCGTAGGTCAAGGCGGACACCATCCTCGTTTGATGTCGACCGGCATGACAGTTAACCAACTGCATTGGGTGGATAGAACCGGACCTATCGATGGCTGTCATATCGCAGTGAAAACCCGTTATCGCCAACAAGATGTGCCTTGTACTTTGACCTACACAGATGAACACACCTTACGCGTGGTCTTCGATGAACCAGTTGCGGCGGTGACGCCAGGACAGTCTGCGGTATTTTATGATGGTGAAGTCTGCTTAGGTGGCGGCATCATAGATCAATTGATCCGAGGGTAAAGCGTGAACGAGCAACTAGTTAATCGGACCATGGCGTTTGCAGGCATACTGCAAGCCATTGCCCAAGTTCAACATTTAGCCCGCCATGGCGAATTAGATAATGCCGAGCTCGCGGCGAGCTTAAACACCATTCTCGTCACTAATCCTGACAATACGCCCGATGTCTACCAAGACAAAATCGTATTGCAAAAAGGCTACAAGCTGATCTTGAATCAGCTCGGTGACAGCAGTCAAAAAGATGTTGAAATCACCCGCTATTTAGTTGGCGTGTTGGCGTTAGAGCGAAAATTAGTTCGCTCTAACAGCGGTTTAGGCATGTTGGCCGAGCGCATTAATCAAGTGAATCGCCAGCTACATCATTTTGCGATCACCGATGAACAAGTGATTGCCAATCTTGCCAGCATTTACAGTGACATCATCAGTAATTTAGGGCCAAAAATCCAAATCTCTGGTAATCCAGTGTGTTTGCAACGCCCTATCATACAACAAAAAATTCGCGCTCTGCTGCTTGCGGCCATGCGCAGCGCTGTACTATGGCGCCAACTAGGCGGTAAACGTCGACACTTAGTCTTCGCCCGCAAAGCCATAGTCGATACAGCCAAGAAAAGTCTTACCCTATAATAAAATTAGCGTTCATCAAGGAGCTTCACATGGATCTTTCCGCACTAACTGCTATCTCTCCGGTAGACGGTCGTTATGGTAGTAAAACCGCGTCATTGAGAGGGATTTTCAGCGAGTTCGGTCTTACCAAGTACCGTGTTCAGGTTGAAATCAATTGGCTAAAACTGTTAGCAGACTGCCCAGACATTAGCGAAGTGCCAACACTGAGCGCGTCAGCTATCGCTGTGCTCGATGGCATTAAAGACAATTTCAACGAACAAGATGCGCTGCGTGTTAAGGCTATCGAAAGCACCACTAACCACGATGTGAAAGCGGTTGAATACTTCATCAAAGAAAAAATCGCGGGCAATAGCGAATTAGCCGCTGTGGGTGAGTTTGTTCACTTTGCCTGTACTTCCGAAGATATCAACAACTTAAGCCACGGTTTAATGTTGACTGAAGCCCGTGAGCAAGTATTACTGCCATATTGCAACGAGTTGCTGACTGCGATTAAAAAGCTGGCGATTGAATATCGCTCTGTGCCATTAATGTCACGCACCCATGGCCAACCTGCTTCACCTTCGACACTCGGTAAAGAGATGGCGAACGTGGCAATGCGTCTTGAGCGTCAAATCAAACAAATCGCCAATGTTGAAATCATGGGCAAACTGAACGGTGCCGTAGGTAACTACAATGCTCACCTGTCAGCCTATCCTGAAGTTAACTGGCATGAACTATCTGAGCGTTTTGTGACTAGCCTTGGCCTGCACTGGAACGCTTACACGACGCAAATCGAACCACACGATTACATTGCCGAACTGTTTGATGCGGTTGCCCGTTTCAACACTGTGCTGATTGACTTTGACCGTGACATTTGGGGTTACATTGCCCTAGGTCACTTCAAACAACGCACTATCGCCGGTGAAATCGGTTCATCGACTATGCCGCACAAAGTTAACCCAATCGATTTTGAAAACTCTGAGGGTAACTTAGGTATCGCTAACGCGCTGATGCAACATTTAGCGTCTAAGCTGCCGTTATCAAGATGGCAACGTGACTTAACTGACTCAACTGTGCTGCGTAACTTAGGCGTAGGTATTGCCCATGCGTTGATCGCGTATCAAGCGACCTTAAAAGGCATCAGCAAGTTAGAAGTTAACGAAGCGCACCTGCGTGATGAGTTAGATCACAACTGGGAAGTGTTAGCAGAACCCGTACAAACTGTGATGCGTCGTTATGGTATTGAAAAGCCATACGAAAAATTAAAAGAACTGACGCGCGGTAAACGTATCGACGCGCAGCAACTGTCAGTGTTTATTGACGGACTTGAATTACCAGACTCAGTGAAAGCTGAACTGAAGAAAATGACGCCAGCCAATTACATTGGTCGCGCCGAAACGTTTGTCGACGAACTGAAGTAAGTTTTTAACTGAACTTAGTTTTTAAATAAACTTAGTTATTAGCTGAAATTGGCGATGGACAATACTCTTTCATAAACAGAAATAAGGATTAAGGCGACTCACATCTGTGCGATGTGGTCGCCTTTTTTAACACTATGTATACACTCAATCTCGATATCGCCCAGTTTCTTAGTGAATACTGGCAAAAGAAACCCCTGCTGATCAAAAAAGCGTTTCCACAGTTTGAAGATCCGATCAGTGCCGATGAACTAGCAGGCCTTGCCTGTGAAGAAGAAATCTCTTCGCGTATCGTCGTTACTAAAGACGATAACTGGGAAGTGGTTCAAGGCCCGTTTGAAGATTACGACAGCTATGGCGAAACCCATTGGCAATTGCTAGTGCAAGCGGTCAACCATTGGTATCCTGATTCGCAACCATTAGTTGAAGCGCTGCGTTTTTTACCTGACTGGCGTTTCGATGACTTGATGGCCTCATTTGCAACGCCAAGTGGTGGTGTGGGCCCGCACGTTGATAACTACGATGTGTTTATCATTCAAGGTGAAGGTGAACGTCGCTGGACTGTGGGCGACAATACCCCGCAACAACGCCGTGGTGGCAATCCAAACTCGCCGCTGGTTGAAGACTTCACCCCAATTATCGATGTGGTGTTAGAAAAAGGTGACATGCTTTATATTCCACCAGGTTTCCCACACTGCGGCGAAACCCTAACAGTGGCAATGAGTTACTCGATTGGTTTCCGCGCTCCTAGCCAGCAAGAATTGGTCAGTGAAGTCGCCGATTATTTGCTCGACAATAACTTAGGTCAGCAGCGTTTCACGTCGCAAACTGAGCCGAGTTCAGCCGGTATCGTCAGCCAAGATCATCAAGTGGGCATAATGTCACTCCTGAGTCAGCTGAGCCAAGATCCCAATAGCTACCAAATCGTGTTAGGTAAACTGCTCAGTCAAAACCGTTTCGAGCTTGATTTGTGTGAAGGCGAAGAAGCTTACAGCATTGAAGATTTGCAAGATGCCTTCGCCCAAGGTGCTGGCGTGAGCCGTATCGGCGGTTTGAAAGTATTGCGTCTTGAAAATGACGCCACACCGCGATTATTCATTAATGGTGACGTGCATGAACTGCCCAATACACCGGCAGACGTGATCGCACTGTTGAGCGATAACGTCAGCTTAAGCGCCGATGAAGCAACTGAAATATGTCAGCATGAAGAAGTTCAAGCCTTACTATTGAAACTCATCAATCAAGGTTTCTTCTACTTAAGCGACAGCGAAGAATAAGCTTTATCGACTTTGCTCGATGACCTTGTTCTTAACAGAGGAAATCAACATAAAAGTCAGTATAAATAAGGCACTCAATTGAGTGCCTTATTGTTATTTCAGTTATCGGTATCAATCAACGCAAGAGACTGTTGTATAAACTCATTTGAATTTAAGCATTCCACAGTTTATCGTCATTGTGCATACGATATAAACTCTCGGCGCGCGATACCAGTAACTGTGCAAATTTAGCCTGAGTGGCATCACGGGTTGCACCCGAACGCACTAAGTTTTCCGCCTGCATTTGCCACATCATAGAGAAATGACGTACCGCATCTCGGGCCGTTGCAGCCACTTTCACATCGACGAAATCCGAGGGTAAATCGCCCGACATAACCCAATAGGTTTTGTTGCTGGGACGCTTGGATTCCATTTTCCAAATTGCCATGTAAGGCGCAAGATAACGACTTTCATCGGCCAAGACTTTAGTTGGGATCACGCCTTTTTCAGCGAGGAAACGATTCGCTTTTTGAAATTGAGTTCTGACCCACTCTTGACGCAGCTTTTCTATTTCTTCCGCTGATAAATTCTGTTGAGTTTGGTCGACAGCTTGTTCAGTCATACTTCCGTCCTATCTTATTGTTATAACGCGAACCTAATTCTTGGGATCAGTGCGCGATTCATTCTATTCGTTACATTAAATTCAGTACAATCCATTTTCAACCGCAAAGCTTACGTTTACGTAAAGTGGAAAGCTAAATTGCCACAAATAATGTATTTATTCGGTCATTATGCATGGTTGAGAGTATCGCTAAATGCTATGGTTCTGCAATAAATATAACAAGCAGTCGATAGAGGCTCATCTCGTCGGCTTTTTCATTGTGTATAGCGGAGAAATTCACGTGGCTGTATTTAATCATGTATCCTTTGACGAACATGAACAGGTCGTATTCTGTCATGATAAAGAAAGTGGCTTAAAGGCCATTGTCGCCATCCATAACACCAACCTTGGCCCTGCTGTGGGTGGTTGCCGGATGTGGAATTACCAATCGGATGATGAAGCCCTGACTGACGTATTACGCCTCTCTCGTGGCATGACTTACAAAAACGCCCTTGCCGGTTTAACCATGGGTGGCGGCAAATCAGTGATCATCGCCGATCCAAAAAGACAAGACCGCGAAGCCCTATTCCGCGCTTTTGGCCGTTTCATCAATAGCCTCGGCGGCCGCTATTATTCCGCTGAAGACGTGGGTACTACCACGGCAGATATCATGATTGCCCATGAAGAAACCCCTTATATGGCGGGTCTTGAAGGCAAGAGTGGCGACCCATCACCGTTCACCGCCCTTGGCACTTATTTAGGCATCAAAGCTGCAGTTAAACATAGACTCGGTTTAGACAGCCTAAAAGGCCTCAAAATCGCCGTTCAAGGCGTAGGTCACGTTGGCTATTACCTGTGCAAACACTTGCATAACGAAGGTGCTGAACTGATTGTTACCGACATTCATCAAGCCTCGTTAGACAAAGTCGCTACCGACTTTGGTGCGATTGTTGTCGCGCCTCAAGAAATCTACGCGCAAGATGTGGATGTGTATGCTCCTTGCGCCCTTGGCGCAACTTTAAACGATGCGACCTTACCGCAGCTGAAAGCCAAAATTGTTGCTGGCTGTGCCAACAACCAATTAGCTGAAGTACGCCACGGCGAACAGCTGAAAGAAATGGGTATACTGTACGCGCCAGACTATGTGATCAACGCAGGCGGCATTATCAACGTGTCGTTCGAAAAAGATTACGATGCAGCGAAATCGACCGCTAAAGTAGAAGAAATTTATAACACCCTGCTGAAAATCTTCAGCCAAGCCGACGAACAGAACCGGACAACTGGCGCTGTAGCAGATGAAATGGCCAAAGCCATTATCGAAGCCGCTAAAAAGTAATTTACCTACTCGTGTAACATCGCCAAAAGCGACCTCTGGTCGCTTTTTTGTTATCTAAAATTTAATCTAGCGCTAAGCTCATGGTTTAGCCGCGCTTTTAATTTCGACACAGAATATTCATTAAATCACGCTGGAAAACGTCATATTTGTCTGCTTGAATTAGCCTCTCAGGTCCCAGCACAGGATAGCGCTATGATCCGTTTTAAGTATGATCTCAACCAAGATGTAGTTGAACTGCAAGCCAGTAATTGGAGCGGTTTAGAGCGGGTCTTTGTCAACGGCCAGATGGTGTCGCACAAGTTGAATTTTAAGCCTCAGAGCGAACATACCATCCAACTTAAAGACGGCGCACCTTGCAAGTTCGAACTGCTTATCGATCCCCAAACCGATGAGTTGATGTGCCGAATTTATAAGCAGCACACCCTCGTCGCCAGCCTAAAACAAGGCAAAGAAAATTTGTTAGCCAGCCGCCGTTATTTGCAACACTCAGTAATAGCCGTCAGCTTACTGTGCGTCTTTGCACTTTATTTGAATTGATTACACCAGTTTAATCCCGCTAAGTAACGGATGAATGATGGGATTAAACTGGAGAAAATGAATTTATACAACCACATACAGATAGCTGTAAAAACGGCTAAACCGCAGTTTCCCTCTATACCGAATGAATCCGTATCATTAAGCCAAGCGATTGATTTTATTTAATAGTAAGACGAACTGCTGCTGCTCCTCATCACTGAGGTTAGACAGGAACTTTTCGTTGACCCGCTCAGCTTCGCAAATCAGATCTTGCTCTAATGCTTTGGCTTCATCGGTCAAAAAGATTTGGAAGGCGCGCCGATTATCGGCTTCTTGATGGCGGGTAATAAGACCTTGTACCTGTAACTGATCGAGTAAACGCGTCATAGTGTAATTTGCCACATCGCAACGCTTAGACAATTCAGTTTGGCTGATGCCCTCCTCTTGCCACAAAGCAAACAGCACAGGCCACAGTTTTATATCGAGTTGATATCGCTTAAGATGCAGATCAAGCTCATTTTGCAGCTCGATATTTAAGTGGGAAACAAGATAGCCTAAGCTTTCATGACGATTCAAACAGCACCTCCTACAACAAAGGTTTTAACGCGTTTTCACTTACTCTGTGCGCAATCATAAGAACCCAGAGTCAGTTTTAATACTACCACTTAACCCGCAATAAACTAGTTAACACCACAGCTAATTATGCGATTAACCTACGAACTCACTGCTCATTTAAATCATATAAATTGAATTCATTCACAAAATTATAGTAACAAGCACGGTCTAATTTTCCCCATAACCCACGCTCAAGCGGCAAATAAACACTGTCATCGGTGAGCTTCATCTGCTTTATATCCACATTGTGGTGCAGTGTTTCAATACTGGTGCTCACATTAAGCAGAGAATGGGGTTGTGCTCGCTCGAAATCGACAATCAGCAGAGGCGCATCTTCAACCTGCACTCGCACCTTTTCCACTGGGGTAATTAAGAAATACTCATCATCGATGCAATGCAAAATACTGGCGAACAACTTAGCAAACTTTGCTGGCAGCGATGTACCCAAATACGTCCAATCACCCAAGGCGTTAATGTCAAATAGTGGGATGTCACTGCAGAGCGGCGCTACCGTCGTTAATGCACTATCGGCGGCGAATTGTTTGAGTGTGTGTTGAATACTGTCAGTCATCTTTTCCATCAAGGCCTCCATCATCCATAAAAAAACCAGCCTTGCGGCTGGCTTTAGTGTGACATTCAACACTTAGATATGCCAGTGAGGATAATGACAAGCTCACTGGCGAAGCTAAGCGATAAACACCACTAGATATTTGCTAACTCAAGCAAGGCCTCAAGTGGATGTTTTGGCTTGTAACCGGCAAAACGTTTCACTTGAGTACGGCAAGAATAGCCCGACACTAACACTTGCGGCTGTTCAATCTTAGCGAGAGTTTGCTGCCAAGACATCTCAAACAAGGCTTTAGAGCGCTCTAGGTTTTCCGCCTCATGGCCGTAGGTTCCCGCCATACCACAACAACCTAAATTGACTGCGGTTAACTTAGCACCAAAATGGGCAAAGATTTTAGTCCATTCATTAGCGGTATTTGGCTTGGCCGTCGATTCAGTGCAATGACTAAACCAGGTATATTGCTTACCTTGCGCAGCTTTGGCAGGTAAATCTTTGATGACATTAAGTAGCCATTCGTTGGCTAGCTTGACCTCAAAATTACCGCGATTAGCGCCTAAGACTTCACGGTATTCGTCGCGATAACACAAGACTAAGGCTGGATCGATGCCGACCATCGGCATGCCCAGTTTATGGACTTGGTTCAAAAAGTCCGCACTCGACTGCGCCGTTTTTGCGAACTTATCTAAAAATCCCTTGATATGCGTTGGCTTACCATTGGGTTTATAGGGCAACAACACGGGTTTTAAACCAAGCTTTTCAATCAACTGGATAAAGCGCAGCACAAGACCTGAGTCATAGAAACTGTTAAAGGGATCTTGCACCACCAGCACAAACTGTGAGCGCGCCTCTTCTGGGATAGCCTGCAGTGCAGCTAAGTCGTAACCACGGCTTGCATGACCATCGAGTCTTTGCTTCAAGGTCGGCACAGATAACGCAGGCGCGTCCACGTAACCAATCGCCTTTTTAATCACCCATTGGCTCAATGGATTTTGCGCGGCAAAGTTGGTAAGACGCGGTGCAGCGGCCATTAATGGCAAGCTATCTTCGATACCTGCAACAAGATAGTCCTTCGCCGGTCTTAAATAGCGTTGATAGTAAATATTAAAGAACTGCGCCCTAAACTTAGGCACATCCACTTTGACAGGACATTGCCCAGAACAGGCTTTACAGGCCAAACAGCCCTTGAGCGATTCCATCACTTCGTGGGAATAATCATAATCGCGCTGGGCGTTCA
This sequence comes from Shewanella sp. N2AIL, assembly GCF_022690845.1. Lineage (NCBI taxonomy): Bacteria > Pseudomonadati > Pseudomonadota > Gammaproteobacteria > Alteromonadales > Shewanellaceae > Shewanella > Shewanella sp. N2AIL. The sequence goes on from NZ_JALBYT010000010.1 coordinate 20,177, forward strand.
GGGTATTTTGAACGCGCTGCAGCAAACCTAAGGGCTTTGCTTTTGCCAGTGCGTTGACATCAACCCCTTCAGCCTCAAGTAGCCTTAGCCATTCTCTCATAAGCCCTGCACGCCCCTTTGGCGACTGCACTCTGTCACCCGTCACCTTAAACGACGGACACATGGGCGAATAGCTGCTGTAGTTAAAACACAGGCCGTTGCCGTTACAGTTCATCACATCGGGGAATGCATCACGTACTTCGATGGGGATTTGTCGGTCAAACTTACCGCGCTTAGCACTGTCGATATCGTAATAGAGGGCGCCAGTATGTTTAGGTGCCACCAGCTTACCAGGGTTGAGTCGGTTGTCGGGATCGAACAAGCCTTTGATATCTTGTAGAACGCCGTATAGTTCATTACCAAAGACAGATGGACCGTATTCACCGCGCACACCTTTACCGTGCTCGCCCCACATCAGGCCGCCGTATTTAAGCGTCAGTGCTGCGACTTGATCAGAAATCACCCGCAATAGTTTTTCATCTTCAACATCGCACATATCAAGTGCTGGCCGAACATGCAACACGCCCGCATCCACATGACCGAACATACCGTATTGCAGATTATGGCCATCGAGTACTGCACGAAACTCCATAATATAGTCGGCGAGTTTTTCGGGCGGCACCGCAGTATCTTCCGCAAAGGCGATAGGTTTACGACGTCCTTTAGTGGCGCCCAATAAGCCAACGGCTTTTTTGCGCATGCCGTAGATTTTTTCGATGCTTGGCTTATCTTGTGTTACTTGGTAGCCCAATACGCCGCACTCGCCTTTGCTGATCTGCTCAGTCAAGACAGCTTCAAGACTCGCAAGCTTTTGCTCAACCTCTACTGTGTCGCCAGCAAATTCGACCATATTGAGGCCGTCGATGACTTTACCCGGCACTTCTTGGATCAGATCAGATACCGAGTGCCAGACTATATCTTCGCGGGCTAAATTAAGCACTTTTGAATCGACGGTTTCGACCACAGTCGCCCGCGCGGCAACTAAGGATGGCGCATGACGCAATGCCGATTGGAACGAATCGTACTTAATGTTCACCATCGCGCGCTCAGTCGGCAGCGGGGTGAGATTGAGTTTAGCTTCGGTTATCACCGCAAGCGTGCCCTCTGAACCTGTCAAAATCCGTGATAAATCGAATTGCGTCAGGTTGTCGTTCCACACGTGTTTTAAGTCATAGCCAGTGAGGAAACGGTTGAGCTTAGGAAATTGGTTTTCAATTTGAGTGCGCTTTTCGCGGCATACCGCCGCCACAGCAGAAATCAGTTTCTGCCCCAGCGGATTATCACTGACGTTATCGGGGTTGCACAGTAGTCCAGCGTCTAGGGAATGCGTATCCAGCACACTGCCATCAATCAACACACTACGCAGCGCCAGCACGTGATCTGACGTCTTACCGTAGACCAATGAACCCGCACCCGAGGCATCGGTATTAATCATACCGCCAATTGTGGCGCGGTTTGAGGTGGATAAATCGGGACTAAAAAAGAATCCATGGGGACGCAATGCATCGTTAAGTGCATCTTTAACGACGCCAGCTTCAACTCGTACCCAACCTTGCTCAGCATTCACTTCGAGCACGCGATCCATGTAACGCGACACATCCAAAATCAAACCATGGGTAAGGGATTGTCCGTTGGTACCGGTACCGCCGCCACGCGCACTAAACGTCACGCTGCGAAATGCGTCCGTAGCAGCCAGTGTCAATGCAATTTGGATATCCTGCTGATTTTTAGGATATAACACAGCTTGAGGTAAGAATTGATATACAGAGTTGTCCGTTGCTTGCACTAAACGTGCGCTGTAACGTTTGTCTATATCACCGGAATACTCACTTTGCTCCAGTGCATCAAGGTATGCCAAATACACTGGCTCTAATGTTTGTTGATGTGATAGCAGGGGTAGCATAGATAGCTTCTGTCAATTATCGTTATGGCGCCATTATAAACAAAAAAAAGCCGCTAAAAAGCGGCTTTTTTAACAAGTTTATAAAATTACAATCTAGATCAACCGTGAGCTTCGGCTAAATACAACCAAGTATCAATCACAGTGTCTGGATTTAACGATACGGTATCTATGCCCTGCTCAACTAACCAAGCCGCAAAATCGGCGTGATCTGAAGGACCTTGACCACAAATACCTATGTATGCGCCCTTAGTTTTAGCCGCTTTAATGGCTAAAGAAAGTAGCATTTTAACGGCTTCATCACGCTCATCAAATAAGTGGCTGATGATACCTGAGTCACGGTCAAGACCGAGTGTCAGCTGAGTTAAATCGTTTGAGCCGATAGAGAAACCATCGAAATGCTCAAGGAATTGGTCTGCTAACAGGGCGTTTGAAGGCACTTCACACATCATGATGACGCGTAAACCATCTTTACCGCGCTCTAAACCTTGCTCTTTCAGCAGGCCAATCACTTGTTCAGCTTCTTTCACTGTACGTACGAACGGTATCATGACTTCAACGTTTTTAAGACCCATGTCGTTACGAACACGTTTGATCGCTTCACACTCTAAGGCAAAACAGTCACGGAACGATTCAGAGATATAACGACTTGCACCGCGGAAGCCCAGCATAGGGTTCTCTTCTTCTGGTTCGTATCTGTCACCGCCAACTAAGTTTGCGTATTCGTTAGACTTAAAGTCTGACATACGTACGATCACTTTCTTCGGATAGAAAGCAGAACCGATAGTCGCAATACCTTCAACCAGACGGGCAATGTAGAACTCAACCGGTGATTCATAACCTGCGATCATCTCGTTGATTTCAGTTTGCAGCGCAGCGTCCTGTTGATTGAACTCAAGCAGTGCCTTTGGATGAATACCGATCATACGGTTGATGATGAATTCTAAACGCGCTAGACCCACGCCTTCGTTTGGCAAACGGGCGAAATCAAATGCACGATCAGGGTTACCCACGTTCATCATGATTTTCATTGGCAGTTCTGGCAAAGAGTCAACACGGTTTGAAATCACTTCAAACTCTTGTTTACCTTCGTAGATAAAGCCAGTATCACCCTCAGCGCAAGAAACAGTCACGATTTGACCATTCTTGATACGGTCAGTCACGTCACCACAACCTACGACAGCTGGCACACCCAATTCGCGGGCGATAATCGCCGCGTGACAGGTACGACCGCCACGGTTTGTGACGATAGCACTTGCGCGCTTCATGATAGGTTCCCAATCTGGATCTGTCATGTCAGTCACTAACACGTCACCTGGTTGGATTTGATCCATATCGGCGATTGACGTTAATACTTTGGCTACGCCGGTTCCCACTTTATGACCGATAGCGCGACCTTCACAGATCACAGCGCCACGGCTCTTTAAATGATAACGCTCAATCAATTGCACATCTTCACGGCTACGAACCGTTTCTGGACGCGCTTGAACGATATACAATTTGCCGTCGTTACCGTCTTTTGCCCACTCGATGTCCATTGGACGACCATAGTGTTGCTCGATAATCACAGCTTGTTTTGCCAACTCTTCAACTTCAGCGTCATTGATTGAGAATTGACGGCGTTGCTCACTTGCAACATCTTCAATTTTGACTTGTTTGCCGTGAGCAGCATCATCTGAATACACCATTTGGATGAGCTTGCTACCGATATTACGGCGCACAACAGCCTTATGACCTAAGGCTAAAATGGGTTTATGAACATAAAATTCATCAGGGTTTACCGCGCCTTGAACAACCATTTCACCCAGACCAAAAGATGAAGTGATAAACACGACATCGTTATTGCCAGATTCAGTGTCCATAGTGAACATCACACCTGAAGCCGCTTTGTCTGAACGAACCATGCGTTGCACGCCAGCAGACAAGGCAACACCGTGATGTTCGTAACCTTGGTGAACACGGTAAGAAATCGCGCGGTCGTTAAAGAGTGAGGCGTAAACGTGCTTGATAGCCGTCAGTACAGATTCAAAACCTTTAACGTTTAGGAAAGTTTCTTGCTGACCCGCAAAAGACGCATCTGGCATATCTTCAGCTGTTGCAGAAGAACGTACCGCGAATGACGCTTCGCTAGTTTCAGCGGCAAGTTTATCGTAAGCTTCACGAATGGCTTGCTCTAATGCTGGTTGAAATGGGGTGTCGATAACCCACTGCCTGATCTGTGCACCTACTTTAGCCAGCGCATTGACATCATCTACATCCAGTGTGGCTAGAATGTCATAAATCTTCTGGTTAACTCCGCTTTGTTCAAGGAACTCGTTGAACGCATGGGAAGTTGTCGCAAATCCGCCAGGTACTTGAACACCGGCATTGGCCAGATTGCTGATCATCTCGCCTAGAGAAGCATTTTTACCGCCAACTAAGTTGACGTCACCCATGCCTAATTCTTGATACCAGAGTACGTATTGCTGCACAGTTCTATCTCCGCAAGTTTATTTCAGTGGCCCCTTCACACGAGGGCAGCGGCATTTTACACTCCTGTCGAACACGCGTAAATCTATAATTTTATTTGTAATTTTATTACTACAAGAGGTCAGTATGGCACCAAAAGTATTCTATATCTCCGACGGGACAGCGATCACAGCTGAAGTTTTTGGTCATGCGGTTCTCTCGCAATTTCCATTAGAATTTGAGTCACTTACAATTCCATTCGTCGAAACTTTGACGAAAGCGGAGCAAGTTAAGCGACAAATTAATGATTGTTTTATTACAACAGGTGAGCGGCCGTTAGTATTCCATTCGATCGTAAAAGCGGAGATCCGCGACATCATCTACTCGAGTGAAGGCTTAGATTATGATTTTTTGAATACTTTTGTGGCCCCACTCGAACAACATTTAGGGGTTTCAGCTTCGCCAGTGCTACATCGTACCCATGGAAAAGCGAATCACGGCTATGAAGCGCGTATTGATGCGATTAATTTCGCCATGGATAATGATGATGGCCAGACCATGAAACACATGGATCAAGCCGATCTGGTTTTACTTGGGGTGTCTCGCTGCGGCAAAACGCCATCAAGCCTGTATTTGTCGATGCAGTTTGGCATCAAAGCCGCGAACTACCCTTTCACCGAAGATGATATGGATAACCTTAAGTTACCCGACGCGCTGAAACGCAATAAGAAAAAACTGTTTGGCTTGACGATTGATCCTGTGCGTTTACATGAGATCCGCCAAAGCAGAATGGAAAACAGCCGCTACTCGTCACTCAAGCAGTGCCGCTTAGAAGTCAAAGAAGTGGAAATGCTATTTAAACGTGAACGCATTCCTTATATAGATACAACGAATCATTCAGTGGAAGAAATTGCCACCAAAATATTGGATGTCACGGGCCTAGAACGGCACATGTTCTAAGCTTGTAGAGCAAAAAGCAGCAAGATAAACCGAGTGAATTTAGCTTAATTGAATCTAACTTAAATCAAATTCATTGCACAGTTGCCGACAATTAACACAATTGGCGCTGTGCAACTCGGTTCGATTCGTTATAATCCGAGGCAATCTGGCGAAAAGCGCCGCACGCAAGCTCGGTATTTTGAATGACCATAAAAACAGACGAACTACGCACTTCCTTATTAGCAAAAGTCATCTCACCTGCGCAACTGGCATCTGAGTTCCCATTAACTCAAGATGCAGCCGATTATCTGGTTCAGCAACGTCGTGAAGTCGAAGCCATTATTATGGGTGAAGATCAACGTCTATTGGTGATCATAGGCCCATGCTCAATACACGATACCAAAGCGGCATTAGATTATGCGCAGCGCTTAGCCGCATTACATCAAGAATTGAAAGATGATTTGTGCATCTTAATGCGGGTCTATTTTGAGAAACCTCGCACGATTGTCGGCTGGAAAGGATTAATTTCTGATCCCGATCTTGATGGCAGTTTCGAGCCAAACAAAGGCCTACGTATTGCTCGCGAGTTGCTGCAACAAATCACTGAATTAAAATTGCCTATTGCCACCGAATTTTTAGATATGGTGAACGGTCAGTACATCGCCGATCTGATTACTTGGGGCGCAATTGGCGCACGCACCACTGAAAGCCAAGTTCACCGTGAAATGGCCTCGGCACTGTCTTGTCCTGTTGGTTTTAAAAATGGTACCGATGGCAATATCAATATCGCCGTTGATGCAGTGCGCGCCGCGCAAGTTCCACATATTTTCTATTCACCGGATAAAGATGGCGCGATGGCGGTTTATCGTACCCACGGTAATCCGTTTGGTCATATCATTCTGCGCGGCGGCAAAACACCTAATTACCACGCCGAAGATATCGAAAAAGCACGTCAACAACTTGCCTCTGTTGGGGTCACTCAACGTATGGTGGTTGATTTCAGCCACGGTAATAGTGAAAAGAACCACCTTAAGCAGCTTAACGTTGCCGATGCAATCATGGCGCAAATGCGGGCAGGCAGCACTGCCATCGCCGGTATTATGGCTGAAAGCTTCTTACAGGAAGGCAACCAGAAAGTCGTTGCAGACCAACCACTCTGTTATGGCCAAAGCATCACAGATGCCTGCTTACATTGGGATGACTCAGAAGTCCTGCTGCGTAAACTGGCAGCCGCTTCCCGCGAGCGAAAAGCACTGTTAGCAAAATAAGCCTGATGCTCGAAGAATATGTCCGAAGCGATATACATTTTCCAATAAAAAAACCGATCTTTGATCGGTTTTTTTATTAAGAGCGGTTTAATACCCATTGTATTGATAGCCGACAGTAGCACACTACGACTGACGGCTTTGCACGCTTTTATAGTGCATAAACAATGTTATAGATTACACACAAACGCCCAATCTGCAGAAGTTCCAGGTGCCGCGTTGGTCCACCACTTAGCTTGGTAAACAGCGCTACTGCTTTTCATCCGATCGCCCGTTGCTGCATGACTTGGATTTCCCTGATAGTCCTTTTGCGGGAAATTTGGATAAGCAGGAATACCCGCAGTATCGACATTCGCCGCTTCACAACTATCCACCACAGGTACTTGGCATTCAGGTAAACTTGGATTTGCAGCACAATCCACAGGTGGAACAACGGAACTCGCCGCACCAAATCCATATCGAGTGCCATAAAAACTCACAGTAAAGTTTGATGGCATAGAGACAGGCAAATAGTACTTAATCGTGCCGTCAAACGTTGCCCCAGGTGCGAGACTTTTCCAGGTTGGCAAGATAAAGCGAACATGGTGGAAATCATTCTCCAACCCGCCCACGTTATTTCCTGCCACATTGGAACCATCCGTTACTACAGTTAACCCCATACCCGATTGATCGGCAATTTCGGCTGAGGTTGAAGTTGAAATATCAAATTCAAACTCAGCACCGCCGGGTATAGTCACTTGGCTATTATTGGTGATGGTTAAGGTTGGCGTAATCGGATAGTTACTGTCGCCCACTTTATAGCCAGATAAGCTTGCCGTTAAGGCCAATGTTTGTGATGGTATTACCTGATTGCTGGTGCGATTACCATACGGGGTTGCTTGCGCAAATCCGTTGTACGCAATGCTGGTCATAGTATCACCGACAAAGAACTCACCCTGACCATTATTACGCTCTGGATACCAGCCGAAGTCACCCGCTAATTCCCAGAACATGACGCCGCCAATGCCGTTATCGACCACATATTGCACTTTGCGCGCCATAGCTTGCTCATCTTCAGTAGACAGGTACACCTTTTTTATAGGGTTCCATAACCATGAAGATTCTGCCACAGCGTCGTAGTGGCGCTCATAGGTGCCCGTCAGTCGATCGGCGACATTCGTTTGCGGATCTAATCCATAAAGGCTTAAATAACTGCCGCTGATACCGAGCTCCAAGTTTTTAGCATGCCACATAGGGTTAGAGCCTGCGAACATCTCATCGCCACGTACATCACTATCGTGCCAGAGGTTATCAATTCCTTGAGCACCGTAACCACAGTTTGACGCCCCATCACCCGTACCCACAGGACAAGCCGTTTGATCCGGATATGCCGCTAAGCCCCATAGGCCGTTAGTGCCACCACTGACATTTTGCCAACCACGCGTATAGTAAGGAATACCGATATTGATCCGCCCTGCTGGCATAGAACCGCGGAAATAATGGTATGCCCAATCGGTATTGAGATAACCAATGCCGCCATACTGCTCCGTACTATAAACATCCCAATGCGCAAGCTCTGCATCTGTACCAGTGTCAAACAGCGCCGCATTGTGACCGACAAAATCATTCCACGCGCCGTGCAAGTCATAGCTCATAATATTGACGTAATCGAGATAACGAGTCATCTGATACGCCTCCATCCCACGTAACAAATAGCCCGATGCTGGCGCTGCAACGGTTAACATATAGTGCTTACCATCTTGCTTGCTGGCTGCATCGAGTTTTTCACGCAGGGTTTTCATCAGCAGCTCGTACTGTTTGAACAAGGTCGCGCGCTTTGGCTCTGATATCGCAAAATCATCAGGATTACCGGATTTAGCCATTGATGTCGCGTACTCATAGTCGATATCCGCCCCATCAAAGCTGTAAGTGCGTAAGAACATCACCACAGAATCGGCAAAGGTTTCAATCCCTTGCGTCGTCTGAGTCATCTCATAGAAACCACCACTGGCAACACGATTGCCGTTATCATCAAAATAACCGCCCGTTTCAGCCCAGCCACCAATCGAGATTAAAGTCTTAACGTTTGGATGGCGTTTTTTATACTTATTGAGTAAGTTAAAATGGCCTTTGTAATTAAACTCGGGATCCATCTCAGCGCCTGCAACGCCCGGCCACTCTAATCCTGTTGCCGCGTTCGTGACACTATTGGGGTCGCCAATAGAGACCTTGTTATTCGAATCAATATGCGCAAATGCATAATTGATGTGAGTAATTTTATCCCACGGAATATCACTTGCGAGATAACTCGGCTGGCCATTTTTACCCGTGCGCCACGAAGTAAAGTAACCGATAACGCGGCGGGCGTGATCGCTACCCATTTTTTCGCGGCCCTGTTCATCGTACACATCGCAATAGACTGAATCACCCACTAAACCTTCAGGACGGCAAGCCTCATTATCGGTTGGTGCTTGACCTACTCGGCCGATGACAGCGGTTGATAATGTTGTCAGGCCAAGATTATCGATAGCCTCAGCGGTGAAACGAATGTCGCCGTTTTCAATGGCAGTCCATTGTGCACTGTATGGCGCGGTTGCATCTTCAGCAACGAGCACACCGTTAGCATAAAAGCGCACGCTGGCCACATCGCCATCACTGTCAGTCGCAGTTGCTGCGAGTGATAACACCGTGCCTAAATCTGTTTGAAAGTTGGCCTGCGGCGCGGTTAATGTCACGCTTGGCGCTTGATTAGCTGCGACAACATTGAGTTTGATGATTGCCGACAAGCCACTGGCATTGTGACTATCGTAGGCACGGGTTTGTATTTGATGCTCACCGACTCCAACGGCCTGCCACGTTGCCGAATAGGGTGCACTGTTATCAGTCGCAATCAATTGACTATCAAGATAAAACTCAACTTTAGTAATGCTATCACCCGTATCAGGATCGCTCGCATTCGCGCTAATGGTTACTGAGTCGCCGATAGCGACAGCGCTGTCATTAAGAGGTGACAAAATTTCTGTCGAAGGCGGTAAGTTTTCACTCGTAGCATTGATAACGGTTAGCACAACACTTTTCTCGGTCGTCGCACCTTTGTCATCGGTCGCTACCGCTTTAAGCTGAACACTGCCGATCGCATTAGTCGTCCAAGGGCTCGTTACCGCCTGACCATTAGCAAACCAATTTACGCTCGAAACGGTACCGTCAACATCAGATGCATCGGCCTGCAGCACGACAACATCCCCTAAATTCACACTCACATTTTTTTGCGGCTGCAAGATAACCAGTGTAGGGGCTTGGTTTTGCGCTCTATCACACACGCCTTTGTTTTCCCATACGCCCCACTGCCCTGTTTGGCTCGGGTTTTCATTCTGGGTCCACCACTTATTTTGATAGAGATAATTATCGTAGGTTACAGGCGTGACGGTTGCATAGATTTGGCTACTGTTCCAAGCTGCTATGTCTTGGCAACTCACTGCTGCAGCCGTTTGAGAATAACTGAAACCCGCCATAGCTGTGGCCATTAACCACGCGAATCGCTGTTGCTTCATTACCCAAGGTATATTACAGATCATGTTGAAATCCTCTTTTATTATAGTATGTTACCGAAATAGTCCTTTACACGAGCACATACAACGTCAGATGACAACAAAGGGGTTACTGCGGAATATTCAAGGTAGCTCAATGTAAGTAATTTGTTAACCTTTAAAGTGTTATATTAAATAACTAGATATGAAAAATTTTAAATATCACATTACTTTTAATGACTTATACTTAAACAAAGAGTTTAAAATATTATCTGCTATGCAAAGCCTCTTAATAAGGTTAGTAATAAACCGACAATAAAATTTGCTAGAGGCTCAAAGTGAAGTGGTTTTCTATCTTTAAGAATTAAAAATCTCTATAATTCTGCCTTATTTGCTGCATTACCTTAGGTTGCTGTATGTCGCTTACGCCCATTTCTCCAAACACCGAAAATACCTCACGAACCGAAACCCCTGAAGCACAATTTCCTGAAGCGATTCAAACGCGAATCGACTCCTCTGAAGCGCGGGTAATCAAAGCGGTATTTCCATCCATCACCAACCATCACAATACCTTATTTGGTGGAGAAGCTTTAGCGTGGATGGATGAAACGGCCTTTATTGCTGCAACTCGTTTTTGCCGTAAAACCTTAGTAACGGTGAGTTCTGATAGAATCGATTTTAAAAAACCTATCCCCGCAGGCACATTAGCTGAACTGATCGCGCGGGTGATCCATGTTGGTAACACTTCATTGAAAGTTGAAGTGAACATCTATGTCGAAGACATGTATCAAGATCACCGAGAGCATGCCATACGCGGGGTGTTCACCTTTGTTGCGGTTGACGAACAACGAAATCCCACTCAAGTGTGGACATACGAGTAGTTTGTAGACGATGTAAAGATACAGAACGGCCCGTTATCTCGGGCTTTTCATTACTATCGTGCGATTCAAAAATATTTTGCAAAACACCGACCAAAGTCTAACAACCAGAAACATATCAAAAATTTGTCCTTATTCATGAATAAAGCAATAGGAACCTTGATTACTTTTCTGTTACATTGAGTTCAATCTTCACGCGCACCGAACATAATCATAAAAGCCATGAAGCTAGAAAACTTAAATATTATTATCGCAGACGATCACCCATTGTTCAGAAATGCACTACGTCAAGCACTGACCACAGCGTTTGAGCATGCACAATGGTTTGAAGCCGACAGTGCTGACGCACTGCAATCTGTGTTGGATGTCCGTAGCGTCGATTACGATCTTGTACTGTTAGATTTGCAGATGCCCGGTTCCCACGGCTACTCCACACTTATTCACCTACGCTCACATTATCCCGATTTACCCGTGGTAGTGATTTCTGCACACGAGGATATCAATACCATTAGCCGTGCGATTCATTATGGCAGCAGTGGTTTTATTCCTAAATCGGCCTCGATGGAAACCCTTAAAGATGCACTGAGTGCGGTGTTATTTGGTGATATTTGGCTACCTAAAGGCACTGAGATTATTTCTATCAATGACGATGCCGTTGATAAAATGGCCAGCAAATTATCCGATCTCACGCCGCAGCAATATAAAGTGTTGCAGATGTTTGCCGAAGGTTTGTTAAATAAGCAAATTGCCTACGATCTTGGCGTGTCTGAAGCGACCATAAAAGCGCACGCGACTGCCATTTTTAGAAAACTGGGCGTTCGTAACCGTACACAAGCCGTCATAGCACTTGCTCAGCTTGAGATGGATAAAGTCGATTTATCTTAATTGCATACATCTTAGGATGTGTGATGAGCTTGATGCATGTTTATGCTTTATGAATGCCACATGGCTAGTGTTTTTATTACCTAAATTTAAGCACCTAGATTTAAGGGATTAGATTTAAGCACTAAGGTTTAATACCTTGATTTATAAATGAAGTTTCAGCTAAACATTATTCCATAAAAATGCCGCTTATATTAGCGGCATTTTTATGTCAGTAAATCATCGCCAATTAACGCATTGGCAGATTTTTATCGGCAAACATTTCATCGATAAGCTGTTGATCCCGTAAGGCGACAGCTTTCTCCACCACATCACGGGTTAAATGCGGCGCAAAGTGCTGAATAAAATCATACATATAACTGCGCAAGAAGCTGCCCTTCCTGAAGCCAATTTTAGTCGTACTGTGGGCAAACAAATGGCCAGCATCAATCGCAACTAAGTCTTTATCGACATTTGGGTCAATCGCCATGGAGGCAATCACACCGACACCTAATCCTAAACGGACATAGGTTTTCAGCACATCGGCGCTGGTCGCACTAAAAACAACGCGCGGCTCTAAGTTGGCGCGATTGAACGCTTTCTCAATTTCAGAGGCACGGTCAAAACCAAAGACATAAGTCACTAAGGGGAAGCGCGCTAAATCTTCGATGCTAATCAAATTATTTGGGCTACGGGTCGCAAGAGGATGATCTTTAGGAACGACGATGGAGCGATTCCAATGATAACAAGGCAACATAATTAAGTCGGAATATAAATGCATTGCTTCAGTCGCAATGGCGAAATCCGCATCACCGCGAGCCGCCTGTTCGCTGATCTGCGATGGAGTCCCCTGATGCATATGCAAGTTCACTTTAGGGTAGCGATCAATAAACTGCCGAATGATCGTCGGCAATGCATAGCGCGCCTGAGTGTCAGTCGTGGAAATATTTAACTCGCCTTGATCGGGCTTAGTATATTCCTCAGAAACTTTTTTAATGCTCTCAACTTTACCCAAGATATCATTGGCAATGCTGATCACTTGCAAACCCGCAGGTGTGACATGGGTTAAGTGCTTACCGCTACGACCAAATATTTGGATCCCCAACTCATCTTCAAGCATGCGAACTTGTTTACTGATCCCAGGTTGAGAGGTATACAAGTTTTCAGCTGTCGCCGATACATTGAGGTTATGTTTTACGACCTCAGCAATATACCTGAGTTGTTGCAGTTTCATCTTATTTCCTTGTCTCAAACACGAAAAATGCCATTAACAACTGAGCCCTCAAAGCACTCTCAGCTATAATCAATCGTTATAGTATATAGTAAAACTTAAAGCAAATAGGAATATAGAGCACAAGTCTGCAGATTCATACGACAGAAATGATAACCTAGGCTAAGATAACTATGCTAGTTTATTGATTTATTGTAGCATTAGCTCAATTGGATAAATAATGGAACATCTATGTCATTCACCTTGGTTCTGATCCTCATCGGTGCGCTTTTACTGCTTGTTATCGGAATTAACGTATTACAACAACAAAAAGAACGCGTAGAGGCTGAGCGGCGCATTGAATTTGCCCGTCAAAGAGCAATTATCGATGAAACCGAAGCTGTGTTATCAAACACAGGGATGATGCCTTGTAGCACGAATATTGTGTTGGTTTTGTATCGTCGCGTGCAAGATGCCTTGCAGGCTGCGACAGCTATTAGTAATAGCCAACAACAGTCTGATTACCAGCGCCGCCTAGCCGATATCAACAATCAAATAACAACCTTACAGTCTGGTCAACCTCAATCACCACCGATTGAGAATTTCAGACTACCCGATAACGACAAACAAATTTTAGCGCTAGTGCAAACCTTGAAAAAGCTCAAGGCGATACTTAGAGCAGAACATAATAAAGGAAAAGTCGACCCAAGCATTTTTGCTCAGGAAGAAAGTCGTATTGACAGTTTACAGCTCAGGATCAATGTTGACTCCATGCTTTCCCGAGCCAGAGCGGCCAGTTTTATGAAGCAATATGGTTCATCAAAACAAATGGTGACTAAAGCACTATCGACATTGCACGCGATTAAGGCACAAACGCCTAATGACCCTTTCATTGGTCGTAAAGTGGATGAGGCTAAACAATTACTTGATGAGATTATGGGCGCACAAAAACAATCTGAACCCAGTGCACCTAGACCTAAAAATGAAGAAGATGATATCGACATGCTGTTTCAACCGAAAAAGAAATGGTGATCAGTTACTGTTTGCTTACCTTTAAGTTGAATTAGCGGCACGTCTTACACTCGTTCTTCAGCGTTATTGGGCGTGGTGAGTGAGTGCGAGTAAAGCGAGTAACATTTTTGGCTCATTATCTACAGCAACAAATCAGTCTCTAAAGAAAATCGAAACAAAAAAGCCAAGTCATAATTGACTTGGCTTTTTTGTTACTCTCTTGGCGTTAAGCTAACTCAATCCGCCGCTATGCGCTTTTCTTGGCTTTCTTTGTAGTCTCACTCACCCACTTGCCATTCACGTAATGGGCTGACCAACCAGTAGCTTTACCGTCGACTTCAGTCGCAACATATTGCTCTTTCGTCTTACGGCTAAACTTCACCGCTGCTTTATTGCCTTCGTCATCAGTGACGGGCGCATCTGCTAAATATTGATACTTAGGCCACAGCAGCTCGCGGTATTGAACCAGCTCCTCAACCAGAGGCGCACGGGTTTCCCGTGATTTAGGGAAAGTACTGGCCGCTAAGAAGATCCCTGCAGCACCATCACGTAATACGAAATGGGCATCCGATTTACTGCATTTCAGATCAGGCAAATAGATAGGATCTTCTTTTGGTGGCGCAGCCTCGCCGTTCTTCAGTAATTTACGCGTATTTTTACATTCGCTATTGGTACAACCAAAATACTTACCAAAACGGCCGTTTTTCAGTTCCATGTCGTGGCCACAGCGATCACACTCAATCAGCGGACCTTCATAGCCTTTGATCTTGAATTGGCCTTCTTCGACTTCATAGCCTTCACAAATCGGGTTGTTACCACAGACGTGTAGCTTACGCTTCTCATCAATTAGGTAACTGTCCATCGCTGTGCCGCAAATACTACAGCGGTGCTTCGCACGCAGTGCATCTGTTTCGGCATCTTCACTGTTTTCGCTAATCGCCTCAACGCCAGGCGTAAGGTTCATCGTTGTCTTACAGCGCTCTTTGGGAGGTAATTCGTAACCAGAGCAACCCAGGAAAACACCAGTCGTACCTGTACGAATACCCATAGGGCGACCACAGGTTGGGCACTTGATATCCGTCATCACCATTTGGTTAAGACGCATGCCACCTTCTTCGGGATCCAGCTCCGCTTTTTCTAATTGCTTAGTAAAGTCAGCATAGAAGCCATCGAGCACTTTTTTCCAATCTAATTCGCCGCGAGCCACATCGTCTAATGTTTGCTCCATACTGGCGGTAAAGTCATAGCTCATTAAATCCGCAAAACTGCCGACTAATCGCTCGCTGACAATTTCACCCATTTTTTCGGCATAGAAACGACGATTCTCAACTTTTACATAACCCCGATCTTGAATCGTTGAAATAATAGTTGCATAGGTCGATGGGCGGCCAATACCGCGTTTTTCTAATTCTTTAACTAAAGAAGCTTCGCTGTATCGTGCAGGCGGTTTAGTAAAGTGTTGTTTAGGTTGCAACTCTTTTAACGCTAATACATCGCCTTGTGCCACAAATGGCAACGTATTGTCTTCTTCGTTTTTCTTCTTGAGTGCTGTTTGCACGCGAGTCCAACCATCAAAACGTAAAGTACGTCCCGTTGCTTTGAGCTCATAGTCACCCGCTTTTACGGTCAACTTAGTGGCATCATATTGGGCTGGCGTCATCTGACACGAAACAAACTGTCGCCAAATCAGCTCATATAAGCGCTGAGCGTCACGCTCCATGTCCGATAAGGTCGCCGCTTGGACATGAACGTTCGATGGACGAATCGCTTCGTGAGCCTCTTGTGCGCCTTCCTTAGAACCATAACGAATGGGTTCAGCGGGTAGATATTTATCACCAAATTCTTTGGCAATCATATCACGCAAGTTTTCAACGGCTTCTTGACTCAAATTGGTCGAGTCGGTACGCATATAAGTGATATGACCAGCTTCATAAAGTCGCTGAGCCATCATCATGGTCTTCTTCACACCGAAACCTAAGCGCGTACTCGCCGCCTGTTGCAATGTCGATGTAATAAAGGGCGCAGAAGGTTTGCTTTGGGTCGCTTTGTCTTCGCGGGCCAGCACGGTAAAACTCGCCGCGGATAACGCTTGAACCGCCGCCATCGCTTGCTGTTCATTGATAGGATTAAAGGCCGCATCTAAATGCTTAACCACTTCCATCCGCAAGGCTTCTTGAGCGGGCGTACTCAGCTCTGCATGTACATCCCAGAACTCTTCCGGTACAAAGGCTTTAATTTCGCTTTCACGTTCAACCACTAAGCGAACGGCAACCGACTGCACTCGTCCAGCGGATAAACCGCGAGCGACTTTTTTCCACAGCAGTGGCGACACCATAAAACCGACAACTCTGTCTAAGAAGCGACGAGCTTGCTGGGCATTAACCATGTTAGTGTCGAGTGTCGACGGCTTGCTAAAAGCATCTTGAATCGCAGACTTAGTAATTTCGTTGAAAACCACACGTTGATACCGTGAAGGATCACCGCCAATCACCTCTTGCAAATGCCAGGCGATAGCTTCTCCCTCACGGTCTAAGTCGGTTGCGAGATAGATTTGGTCGGCGGAATCGGCAAGTGCCTGTAGTTCTTTAACGACCTTTTCTTTGCCCGGCAAAATTTGATACTTAGCCGCCCAGCCCTTTTCAGGGTTTACGCCCATGCGAGACACCAGCGCTTGCTGATCTTTCACCTTTTTATATTGAGCTTTTTCTTCTGGCGACATTTTCTTAACTTCGGCAGCGGATTTAACCTTTTCATTGCCTTCTGAAGTCGATGATGTCGGCAGATCACGGATGTGACCTACGCTCGATTTAACGATGAATTCTTTGCCAAGATATTTATTAATAGTCTTAGCTTTGGCCGGTGATTCGACAATAACTAGCGATTTACCCATAGTTTAATTTGCGCCAAAAAATCTCAAGAAGGTGGAAATTGGCACCATATATAGAGGGTTGTACTGATAGTTTCAAGTTAATCCCTCTTTTATATGTACCAGCGAGTCACTTTTTAATCAAAGTTGAAAAAATGTAAAAATATAATATGCGTAATTAAAAACTAATATTTCATTATTTGCCAGCAAGCAAGAAATAGTTATGCATTTATCGTGAAAAAGTCGCTTTGAGCACAAAACCGTCCGCTTGTGCACTCGAAAAGCTTCAGTATACTGGGTTCCTTCAGGGACCATATGAACAAATAATAACTTTCCCTATCACAAGGATAAGCAATGAAGCACTTTGAAGCGAATTTTGATGGACTCGTTGGACCAACACACAATTACGCAGGGTTGTCTTTTGGCAATGTCGCCTCGCTCAGCAATGCCGCCTTAGTTTCCAACCCCAAAGCTGCTGCGAAACAAGGACTCCAAAAAGCCAAAGCACTTGCCGATATGGGCATGGTTCAAGGTATGTTAGCCCCTCAAGAGCGCCCAGACCTCTATACATTGCGCCGAATTGGATTTTCCGGCTCTGACGCCAATGTATTAAAACAGGCCGCGAAAGAAGCGCCTGTGCTGCTTAATGCCTGCTGCAGTGCATCCAGTATGTGGACTGCCAATGCCGCAACTGTCTCACCCAGTGCAGATACGCGTGACGGCAAACTGCATTTCACCCCAGCAAATTTAGTCGATAAACTGCATCGCAGCATCGAGCCCCTCACAACGGGGCGCATATTAACAGCAACTTTCAGTGATCCCCACTATTTTCATCACCATAGTCACTTACCTGAGCATAATAGCTTCGGTGATGAAGGTGCGGCGAACCATACACGACTATGCAACGAGTACGGCCATGCCGGTGTAGAATTGTTCGTTTATGGGCAAGAAGCCACCAATCCCAATGCCCCTAAACCGCAAAAATATCCTGCTAGACAAACCTTAGAGGCATCGATGGCAGTGGCACGTTTACATCAGCTGGAAGAGGATAATTGCGTCTTCATCCAGCAGAATCCTGATGTCATTGATCAAGGTGTATTCCATAACGATGTTATCGCAGTTGGTAACCAAAATGTACTGTTCTACCATGAACAAGCGTTCTTAAATACCCAACATAAAATTGATGAAATTAAGCGTAAGCTTGATACAGAACTGTATTTCATTGAAGTGCCCACCGCTAAAGTGGCGATTAATGACGCAGTCAAAAGCTACTTATTCAATACCCAGATTATCACGCTTCCCTCTGGTGAAATGGTCATTGTTGCCCCAACCGATTGCCAAGAAAATCCCACAGTATTTGCCTATTTGAATGAACTACTGACACTAAACACCCCCATCAAGCAAGTGCTTTACTTCGACGTAAAACAAAGCATGCAAAACGGCGGCGGTCCCGCCTGCCTTCGTTTGCGTGTTGCGATGAATGAGATGGAAGTCGCGGCCGTAAATCAACACACCTTAATGAATGATGCCTTATTTGCGCGTTTAAATCTTTGGGTAGACAAACATTACCGTGACAGATTAACCACCCAAGATCTTGCTGACCCTCAGCTAATCATCGAATCACGTACAGCATTAGATGAGCTCACGCAAATAATGAAGCTAGGCAGCGTGTATCAGTTTCAGCGATAATTAGGCAGATATTTAGCTTTTACTTTTATATAAAGCAAGGTGCCATTGGCACCTTGCTTTATAAACTAACTAAAGACTAATTAACAACAATTGGAATATTTAAAACCTCACTCGTCGTTCCAGCGATATCCCCATTATCACCTTTTATATCTGGTGTAGTAACGGTGACAATTAAATTCCCAGAATCAGGTTCGTCACCACCTTTTAAGCTAACGCCAACTTCACGACCACCATTATAATTTGTACTTGGCCATATAATACTTGTTGAGCTAGTTACTGTAGCCCCCGTCGCTTTAACATTAATAACGGAGCCTGCTGGCATTTGCTGATTATTGATGTCTGAAATAGTAAAGGCTACAGAAGCAGTCCCTTTAATTCCTATATCAATCTGTGGATTACCAGCGTCTTTATCTTGTATCAGAACATTTTCTATACGGGTTGCTATCGCAACACTCCCTGACATTACTAACACTAATGAACGGCGAACAGAAATTGATGCTTGAGGACTACATTTGACTAATGAGGCAGCTGAATCATCACATAGAACACCACTGTACTCACCATCCGCTACATTAAAGACTCCTTGTCCAGTTGGACTTACCGGATCAATGAAATCAATGAAAGTTTCTCGATCACCTGATGCATCTGTTGAACCATTCTTTGGATAAGCAGGCGTGTATAAACCATCTTCATTATGATCAACAAATGCCTCAGTAAGATCATAACATTCACCACTATTATCGCGGCCACAATTGGGCGGCAAACCAGCGAATAAACTAAATTCAGCATCTGTGTCGAGAATGTTATTGCTGTTTAAGTCCGCAAATGACTCTTCACCAATCGCGGTTGCAGTAATAGTCACCCGACCACCATAGGGCTGGCCAAAATGGTTGCCGAAATATTTACCACCATCAAAATTAGTTTCTTCCTTCAACGCTGCATTAGGATCATTAATTTGTGCACCACTTGCGTCATACAAAGGTCCATTACCATCGACTCCTACAGGGCGAGGATTCTGACTGGTCCAAACCACTGAGCATACACCTTTTGAAGTTCGACAAGAACTGTCAATCGAACCACCTTCAGCGGTAAACACCACAGCTGTACCATCAGGCACAGGGTTGTTAAAGGCATCGGCTAAACGGGCGGTAATAGTGACTTGAGCACCATCATGCTCCCAACCTTCTATGTTAAGTTCTGAAGCAGATAAAGAGAAACTATCTTGATCAGGTTTACCGGTAGAAACCACAAGCACATTGGATTGGCTAGAGATTAATGGGATTGTACCGTCAATACTCGCGGTAACTCTTACTGTGGCGGCAACGGTGCCAGAGTTAACCACTGTTTGCACATACCCCTCGTTATTTGACTTAGCCGAGTTTGGAATTAACCCCAAACCTGCCGACAGATTATTCAATTTAAAACTGACATCTCGGTTAGCTACAGGATTACCATTGGTATCTAACACTCTAAAGCGTAACGTTGAGGACTCACTACCACCTGTACCTTTTATACCAATGTTTTCTGGCGTGGCATCAACAAACACTATGCTGCCCGCGCTAGCTGGTAACACATTGATAGATGCAGTTGCAGAAAGAGTCAAACCACCAGTATTAGCAGACACATTTATTGTGTCATCCCCCTCACATCCTTTGGCTAAATAACGAGATTCAGCAACACCATTAATAGTGGTTACAGGTGAGCTTAGGTCAGCTTTGGCAGGTGTTTGACTAGTACATGTTGATTTAAAGGTAACTGCAACCGGTTGAGTGTATAAATTGCCAAGATTATCCCTAATAGCGACGCTGACGGAAGCTGTACCACCTGCAGAAATTTGCGTTGTGCTAACGCTAGCAACTCCATCTATAAACGGATCACCACTGCCCATATTAAGGTCAGTCGCACCAACGACAACAATAGCTTCACCAACATCACCATCAGCAAGTGATGCTGTCGCTAATCCTGCACCCAACTTATCTGTCGCAAAAATATCAACAACAGCAACCCATTCATTATTAATGAGCTTTGTGACTGCGGTAACCACGGGTAAATCACCAATAGGCGATGCAAATGTAACAATCACTGGTTTAGTTAACCCAATAACTGTAGCCCTAAGCTTGCCGGAGAAAGCTGTAGAGATAGTCTCTGCTGGATTACCATTCTTGTCTGTCAGTTGTAAGGTCACTTTAGAAGACCCGCCATCGCCTGCCATGGTGACGCCCAATGAAGCTTGTGCGACATCCACACCTACTACGTCAGCATACACAAAACCCGCACCTGGAATATTTAAGGTCTTCAGCTTAATGCTTGCCTTACCATTAGCGTCAGTCAGCACAGAGCCAATTTCTGGGTCAAATAATCCTAACGCCGCATTACTTAAACTAAATTGCACTAACTTGTTGGCTAAGGCACTGCCATCAGCTGCCAGTAACGTTGCCGTCACGGTTGCTGGGGTCGCTGCGTTAATGTTGGTGGTAGTTGAACTGAGTGTTAGTTTTGGTGGTGGCACTTGCCCTACCGCATTACCGTCACCTTGCATATAAAGCGATACATCGGCAGTACTGTCATAACCAAACACATTTACTTTAACATTCACTGCACCTTCAATATTTGCAGTTATTAATTGAATTTTGGCAACACCGTTTGCATCCGTTAACGCAGTACCTGAGTCTGGTGTAAAACTTCCCATCAATGGGTTGTTTAGACTGAAACTCACAATTTTGTTCGCTAATGGGGTCGCATCTACACTCTTAATCGTTGCCGTTAATGTCGCCGGCGTTGCTTTGGCTACCGTGCCTAAATTCGACGATAAACTCACGATAATTCCGGAGCCATCTCCAGTGTTACCGTCACCGGCCATATTCACACCGAGCGAAGCTGGCTCGGCATCCACACCTTGCACTAAGGCAGTCACTAAGGCCGCGCCTTTGATATCCGCCGTTGCTAAGGTTATTTTCGCGACACCGTTGCTATTGGTTAGCGCCGTACCCGTGGCAGGGTCAAAAATACCCAAGGTATTATCGTTTAAGGAGAAGCTCACCAGTTTGTTGACGAGCGGCAGGCCATCTTTATCTTTCACTAAGGCAGTAACTTCAGCAGGGGTCGCAGCAGTGATTTCAATCGCACTCGCAGTCAAACTTATGGTGGATTTATTACCAGCTATTACGCCATCGCCTGCCATGGTGACGCCCAATGAAGCTTGTGCGACATCCACACCTACTACGTCAGCATACACAAAACCCGCACCTGGAATATTCAAGGTCTTCAGCTTAATGCTTGCCTTACCATTAGCGTCAGTCAGCACAGAGCCAATTTCTGGGTCAAATAATCCTAACGCCGCATTACTTAAACTAAATTGCACTAACTTGTTGGCTAAGGCACTGCCATCAGCTGCCAGTAACGTTGCCGTCACGGTTGCTGGGGTCGCTGCGTTAATGTTGGTGGTAGTTGAACTGAGTGTTAGTTTTGGTGGTGGCACTTGCCCTACCGCATTACCGTCACCTTGCATATAAAGCGATACATCGGCAGTACTGTCATAACCAAACACATTTACTTTAACATTCACTGCACCTTCAATATTTGCAGTTATTAATTGAATTTTGGCAACACCGTTTGCATCCGTTAACGCAGTACCTGAGTCTGGTGTAAAACTTCCCATCAATGGATTGTTTAGACTGAAACTCACAATTTTGTTCGCTAATGGGGTCGCATCTACACTCTTAATCGTTGCCGTTAATGTCGCCGGCGTTGCTTTGGCTACCGTGCCTAAATTCGACGATAAACTCACGATAATTCCGGAGCCATCTCCAGTGTTACCGTCACCGGCCATATTCACACCGAGCGAAGCTGGCTCGGCATCCACACCTTGCACTAAGGCAGTCACTAAGGCCGCGCCTTTGATATCCGCCGTTGCTAAGGTTATTTTCGCGACACCGTTGCTATTGGTTAGCGCCGTACCCGTGGCAGGGTCAAAAATACCCAAGGTATTATCGTTTAAGGAGAAGCTCACCAGTTTGTTGACGAGCGGCAAACCGCTTCGATCTTTTACTGTTGCAGTTAACTGGGCTGGAGTTGCTGCATTTATATCTATATTGTTAGCAGCAAGGCTTACCGTCGGCTTATCGCCTGATACAATCCCATCACCAACCATGGTTACATTCACTTCTGCAAACTCACCAGTACTAATCTTTGCTGTAACTGTGGCACCAGTATTAATTGCCCCAGTGAAAAGTTGTATCGTTGCAACACCATCAGAATTTGTTGCGACTTGACCGGTTGAAGAACTAAAAGAGCCATAAGTATTATTGTTTAAGGAAAATGATACTAATGTATTTAGATTATTACCTTTTGAGTCAGATACTTTGGCCGTAAGTGTCGCAGGTTTTGCATACGATACTTGGGGATCACTTACCGATAACTTAACGGATATTGTAACGGGATCAGGCGTTGTACCACCATCATCGGAGATGCTGCCTCCTCCACCACATGCAATTAAAAAAAATGAACACAATCCTGCGAGAAAAACCTTATACGCTGACTTCATTGTCAGGCTCCCTGTTACTCTGATGATGATACTTAAGCTAGACGCTTATTACTTATAGGCTAACATTACACAATTTTCACGCATTTTACCCACTAGAACCTTATTTTATTTCACAAATAACATAAATACTTTAACGCTATTTGTCATTTCATCTTCGCCGTTTTCTTGCTAGTCTTGTGAGCGCCAAAAAATAGAATGTATAAAAAACACACAGGACTCCCCATGGCAATTTCGATAAAAAATAAACTCGGCCTTACAAGTAAAATTCTGATCGGTATGGGAACAGGTATTGCCTTAGGTCTCCTACTCCGCAATGCCTTTCCAGAAAGCGATATCGTAAAAGACTATATTACCGAAGGTTTCTTACATGTTATCGGCACCATTTTCATCTCCAGCTTAAAAATGTTGGTGGTTCCTTTAGTCTTTATTTCATTAGTCTGTGGAACTTGCTCACTGAGTGAGCCTTCTAAATTGGGCCGTTTAGGGGGCAAAACCCTCGCTTTCTATTTATTCACCACCGCTATTGCTCTCGTGGTTGCGATTGTCAGTGCAGTCCTTATACATCCTGGGAACGCTTCACTGGCTACAGAGAAAATGGAGTACATCGCCAAAGAAGCGCCAAGTCTTTCAAGCGTGATTATCAATATAGTCCCCACCAATCCGATGCAGGCATTGAGTGAAGGCAATATGCTACAAATCATTATTTTTGCGGTGATTTTTGGTTTTGCGATTGCCCATATTGGTGAGCGAGGTAAACGCGTTGCGGCTTTGTTTGAGGATTTAAATGAAGTCATCATGCGCGTCGTGACACTGATCATGCAGCTGGCACCTTATGGTGTGTTTGCGCTGATGGCAAAACTTGCATTAACGCTCGGTTTAGAAACCTTTGGTAGCGTAGTTAAATATTTCTTCGTGGTTCTCGGTGTTTTACTGGTCCATGCGTTTATTGTTTACCCTACACTTCTAAAACTCTTCTCAGGCCTCAATCCCTTTATTTTCATTCGTAAAATGCGTGATGTGCAGCTGTTTGCTTTTTCAACAGCAAGTTCAAATGCCACTTTACCGATTACCATAGAAGCCTCTGAGCATAGATTAGGGGTCGATAATAAGATTGCTGCCTTTACGCTCCCCTTAGGTGCGACCATTAATATGGATGGCACTGCAATTATGCAAGGTGTGGCCACAGTGTTTATCGCCCAGGTTTTTGGCATTGAACTCTCGCTCACCGATTATGCCGCCGTCGTTGTGACAGCGACATTAGCATCAATTGGTACAGCTGGCGTTCCGGGTGTTGGACTTATCATGCTGGCCATGGTACTGAATCAAGTTGGTTTACCGGTTGAAGGTATTGCACTGATTATAGGTGTTGATCGCCTACTCGACATGGTACGTACCGCAGTAAACGTCACCGGTGATTGTGTGGCAACTGTGGTCATTGCGAAATCTGAAGGTGAATTTAACGAGCAAGTGTTTAACGACACTCAAGCGGGTAAGGTTGCTAGAAATTTTGATGAGCAAGTTCATCATTCAGATAGATCTAACTAGCCTTAGGTAAATACCCATCACGCCCAGCCTCTGTGTTGGGCGTTTTTGTTTGCACTTTTTGTTTACACTTTTATCTGTACTTAGCCCAATTAATTTTTCTACAATTAGCAAAATGTGAACATGCCAATAGTATGGCAGTTTGTTTTTAGCTACATTGTGTTTACTATTTTAATACGTTAAATGGAGCTAAATAAATGTGGTGGAGAAGTCTTTGGATCCTGATAGCTTGCTGGCTATTGTGTGCCCACTTCGTACGTTATGAACAGATTAACTTTGCCATCCCCTTTGCAATTGCGCCCTTAGTTTTATTCTTTAACTCGGTTTACTTACTGCGTTTATTACAAACTTTATTATTTGTGAGTGTCTTTGCCGTCTGGGGCGTTACGACGATCGAAGTAATACAAATGCGTTTAGCGCAAGAAGCGCCTTGGTTAAGATTATCTTTTATTATGATGGCGGTGATGCTATTTACCTTAGGTGCAATTATCTGTGGTAACGGTATTTTGCGGATCAGAAAACAAAAGTCTCCTTGGGGAAATTCACCAATACGCTAGCACTCCATCGGTAAAACTTTCTTATTCAACAATAAATGAGTACTTATTTTGACCACACGTTCTGCTCGGTCAGCAAAGGTTAAGTTCAACTAAGATATGCTGATACTCTATTTGGTTATCAGTATGATTTTGCGTAGACTGCTTTGCTAAGGCTTAGCTCATCCACTTTAAGGCATGTATATTATGAGAATTTTGGTTGTTGAAGACGATCCTATTTTATCCCACCACTTAAAAGTGCAATTAAGCGATCTCGGCAATCAAGTTCAAGTGGCGCTCACTGCCAAAGAAGGTTTCTATCAAGCCACGAATTATCCCATCGATGTGGCTATTGTCGATTTAGGTTTACCCGATCAAGATGGCATTAGCTTAATTGAACAACTAAGAGAAGCGGGTCTTAAAGCGCCGATATTAATCCTCACCGCCCGAGTTAATTGGCAGGATAAAGTCGAAGGCCTTAATGCTGGTGCCGATGACTATTTAGTCAAGCCCTTTCAAAAAGAAGAACTCGTCGCGAGACTCGATGCATTAGTACGCCGCAGCGCAGGTTTTGTTAAACCTGTGATTTGCAGTGGAGAATTAAAACTCGATCTCGCCGCTAAACAAGTCACTCTGAGCGATGAAATCATGGAAGTCACTGCCTTTGAATATTTGATCCTCGAATATTTAATGCGTCATTGCCACGAGGTGGTTGCCAAACAACGTTTGCTCGATGTGATTTATGGCGATAAAGAAGGCGATCCGAATACGATTGAAGTCATGGTCAGCCGCCTGCGTAAAAAACTGACCCGCGATGGGATAGACAATCCCATCGTCACCATTCGCGGCCAAGGATATAAATTTAACCTGCCATGCAACTAAGATTAAAATTTAAGAAACGTCTGCTGACGCGGATGTTTCTCACCTCGCTATCGATTATTGCCTTAGTGGGTTTTGGTCTCGCATGGATGGTTAATATTCTGCATGCGCAAAATAGCTATAACGAAGAAACCGCACAACTCATTGCCGAAATTCCCCAAGTCGCCGCCGAATTGCGGGAGCACGATCTCATCCCCGATACCAGTGCGTGGCTGGAGGAAAATAATAAGCAAGAACGCTATGTGATTGCGAGTTGCGATGAAAAATTTAAACAAGTTTGGACTTCATCCCTCGCGGTAGACCGTGGCTTATTTGATACTTGCGAGCGTTTTAACGAAATTCGCAACGACTCCCCGCCCTATTATCTTACTATGGCCGATGACAGAGGTTACTTCGTCTATCTGCTCGCGGTGGAAATTGCTAGCGTACATTACAACCTGCTCGTCCTCAAAGATGCCGCCAAACTCGAGCAGGAATACAGTAAGTTCAGTAAACGCACTTATATTCGACTCGCCATGGTATTAGCCTTAGCGTTAATTCTATTGGTCAGCGCCGCCTATTGGGGAATGCGACCCTTAGTACGGATGCAGAATGAACTGCAATCGATTAACCAAGGGAAGAGTAAATCACTTTCAGAGGGTTATCCTGTTGAGCTCGAAGGGGTAACTCAAGCACTCAACCAAATGCTGCAACAATCGAGCGCCCAACAACAGCGCTATCAAAATGCCATGAACGACTTAGCCCACAGTCTTAAGACCCGCTTAGCGGCTGTGCATGCCATCACAGATGACGCCAGTTTGAGTAAACAATCGGCGAGCGAAAAGATCATGGAACAGGTCAGCCAGATGGATCAGCTGGTCAAATATCAATTAAAACGCGCCATGTTAGGCCGCCAAGGCCTGAAGCAAGAACAGACTGTGATTGCGCCCTTAGTCGATCAACTAGCGCAAATGTTATTTAAAATTTACCGCGATAAGCAAGTACAGTTCTCGGCGAGCATTCCTCCCTCCTTGATGTTTCCCGGCAACAAGGGCGACTTGATGGAGCTGTGTGGCAACCTGATGGAAAACGCTTTCCGCTTATGTATCAGCCAAGTGCATGTATCAGCTAAGATTAGTTCACAAGGTGAATTTGAACTTATTGTCGAGGATGATGGCCCAGGTGTCGAAGAAAGCCTAAGACAAAAGATTATCCAACGCGGCGTGCGGGCCGATACCCAGTCACCAGGACAAGGTATCGGATTAGCCGTCTGTGATGAAATCGTTCACAGCTACGGTGGTAGTTTAAAAATTGAGGAAAGCCGCTTAGAAGGTGCACTCTTTAGGATCCGTATCCCTGTTTAAGGACAGGGATAGCTCACAACAAAGGCTAAATACAAAATAACCAAATACAAATAGTTAAAACAAGGATGTGTAACTATGTGGATACTGAACTTTATCAGGGAATCACAGCGTATAACTGCTCAGCTCGATTGAACATGATCCAAGAGGTGGCAATGTATTTGTCACCACTCACGGGTTTATTGCCCCTATGCGTATGAGTGAATCCCGCAGGTGCTATCACCATAGTGCCTTTTTTCGGGGAAATTTTACGTTGCTGATAATAAAATTCTGTTTCACCGCCCTCTTCCACATCATTTAAATAAAACATGTAAAGCACGACGCGATGCAAGGCTTCATTGTGACCATTCTGCGGGAATTGCTCCGAATGCCAGTGGGGATAGCCGCCTTTATTCTGCTGATACTTTTGAACATTAATACTGCCACTGCGATACAAATACTTGACTAAGCCATCAGCTCTAGGCGCACCCAGCGCTGCAAAATTAGCAGGGGTTAGCGTTACAGGTTGGCCTTGTGCATCACTCACAGACACAGCGACCGCGCCCATTAACGCCATTGAATACTTTGTGAAATAATCTACCGCGCCCTTTAAGGTATAACCTAAGAGTTCGTTTCTGAGGGGCTGCAAGTCAGCGAAACTATCTAAGGTCAAATCGCGGCTGATCTTCTTCTCCAGATCAACGCCATTGCCCGTTTGTCCATCGACAACGCCAGCATGTTGCTCAAATGCCAGAATGAGACGGTCGCACAAGTCATTCGGCAACGCATTAGGGTATACTTCAATAAAGTCCATACTTCCTCAATGGATTGGCTACTTTCTAGGCTTACTATGCTGACATGTTAGTTAAGTAATTGTAAAGCAGCATCATTGAGATAAAATAACCCACATTAGGCTTCACGATAACAAGAATATGAAAAAAAGCTGTAAAGTCTCAGTCCATCAACTTCAAGTCGGCAACTTTGTGCGTTTGCCCGTGGCTTGGAAAGATCATCCCTTTTTATTCAGTAGCTTTCATATTAAACAAGCTGCGCAAATCGAGTTGATTAAAAATCTGGGCATCGAACATGTCATCGTCGATTTAGAGCGCAGTGACGTCGCCCCGATACATGCAGATGCGGTCAACCCAATCAAACTGCCGCCAAGTGCTGAGATCAATGTGCTTAAAAACGACATGGATCAGTACAAAGCTGAACAAATCGAAGTGCAAAAGAAATTACGCCGCGACATTCATAAAACCGAGCAAAACTTTACCCGCTCGGTCGCCATGATGCGCAGCCTCATTTCTAAGCTGCGTAATCGCCCCTTAAATGCAGTCGATGACGCTAAAGATTTGGTCCATACCATAGTCGAGCAGCTGCTCAACTCAGATAACTTAGTGCTGCACTTAATGAGCGATGCTAAGCAAGATGAAAGCATTTACTACCATTCTTTGAACGTCGCGATTCTTTCTATGCTGATCGCCAAAGAACTCGAATGGGATAGAAGTGAGATTGAAACAGTGGGTCTCAGTGCCCTATTCCACGACGTGGGTAAATTAAAAGTCCCGCCACAAATTCTTAAAAAATCGACCCCTTGGTCGGCGCCAGAGCTTAATTTCATCAAGCAGCATCCGTTACTTGGGATAGAACTGCTCAAATTAGCCGATAATTTCCCCCAAGCGGCCTTAGCTCCCATCACCAATCATCATGAGTGTCTTGATGGCAGTGGTTATCCCAAAGGCTTAAAGGAAGAGGCGTTAGACAAACTATCGCAATTGATTGCGGTAGTGAACGAATATGATTCCCTGTGTTACCCAAGCCAACAGGGCAAAGCCAGAATGCCCTATGCCGCTCTGGGGCATTTGTACAAGCAATACAAGACTAAGCTAAATCAAGAATATATTGGCAAGATGATCAAGATGTTAGGCATTTATCCTCCTGGCAGTGTGGTGGAATTATCCAGCGGTCAATATGCCATGGTGATGTCAGTTAACTTAAGCAAGCTGCTATGCCCTAAGATATTGGTTTACGATGCGTTAGTCCCTAAAGATCAAGCGCCTATCGTTGATTTAGAGATTGAAGGGATCAGCATAGTGCGCTGCTTACCGCCTGCGGCGCTTCCCGAAAAGGTCCACGAGTACCTTAATCCCCGCGAACGGGTGAGTTACTACTTTGGCGGCGATAGTCGTAAACAGTGATTGAGTTAATAGGCTTAGCGATTCATGCCTAACGGGCTTCATGCATTTAATCAAAGTCATCGAGTCAAACTCGTTGGTAAAAGTCATTGAATAAACGTGATTAAATAGCAGTGATAAAAATAAGGGTCGAATATTGCATTCGACCCTTATTTTTTAATTTGAGAAACCAACGCTACTAGCACCTGACTTATAACCAATGCTTGCGCTTAAAGAAGAAGTAAGTACCGGCGGCACTGGCTAACATCATCACAATCGCCATCGGGTAACCGTATTGCCACTCAAGCTCAGGCATACTGGTAAAGTTCATCCCATAACTACTGGCAATCAAGGTCGGCGGCAGAAACACCACAGCGGCAACCGAGAAGATTTTAATGATTTTGTTCTGTTGTAGACCACTGAAACCCATGGCCGCATCAAGCAAAAAGTTTAACTTATCGAAAATAAACTGACTGTGGGGCATCAGCGACTCGATATCCGACAACATTTCCCGCAAGTCCTTCAAGTGCTCATCGGATAGCTGGCCACGATAGTAACGCTGCATATAACGCAGTGAACGCTGGGTATCGAGCAAACTCAAACGGATTTTACCATTGGAGTCCTCTTGCAGAGTGATAAGCTTAAATACATCATCAAGCTCATCGTTATCAAATACTTGCTCACCGACATTTTCGAGAACTGTGTAAACGTCTTCGATTAAGTCAGACAGATAATCCACTTTCAGATTAAATAATTCGAGAAACAGTTCCTGCGGCGTCGACACATCTAACCGGCCCAAACGTAAATAGTTACGCAGCAAGCGGATAAGACCCACGTCTTCTTCACGGATTGTCAGTAAAAAATTGGTGCGAAGGTTGAAGGACACGTTAACGCCACGCACATCTTGGCCGACACGCTGGGGGAATAACGAATTGATATGCAGGCCATCGCTGTTTTGATAAAAACGTGCCGATGCCTCAATTTCATTGATATCTTCTTCGTCAGGCACTTCTTCAACAGAAAAATGACTTAACCATTCTCGCTCCGAATCATCGGGTTTATACAGATCTAACCAAATGGTCGATGCGGGAATACTGTCCAGTATGCCGAGCTCTGTCACGGTAAGGTGACGATTTTCATACACATAAGCAGTAATCATTTGTCCTCCTGAAAAAAACTTAAGTTAACGATCCCACTTAAGTGCAGGCTAAAAAATTGTCGCTAGTTTACCGCATAAGTTGGCAATGAAAAGGCGCGAAAGATAATTTAGTAAAATAAATATGCCTTAATCGGTCTCGATGATTGCCAGCCGTTCTTGGGTCGAAAAGCGAATATGGATGCCATCGAGCGTCACCATTTTCGAATCTGAAATATCGCCTTTGCGCACGCGATACTCGCCGTTATTGTCGGCATTGGGTGACACGATTCTTACCGTGACTATTTTGTGCTGATCGCGCCAATACCAAACACTATAACTGAGCACGCTCAGTCCGAGCACCACAAACACGCCTGTGAGTAAATAACGACGCCACAGGGATTCATTTAAACGTTTAGTGCTGATATTCGCGGCCTGAGGCACAATTTGTCGCTGGCGCTTCATCAGCAAAAACCAAGCGCCAGCAATGACTAAGACTGTCAGTAAAATTTTAGTGAGCATGGCCCCTTCCTTTGATGTACTTAGCCTGCGCGCAAGAATTAATAAATGCCAACTAAAATCGAGCATTAACTCGTCAATGCCACACATAAGTTCGCGCATTATACATTGACCATCATACGCTGACTTAAGTGGATAAACTGTCTTTGGGATCAAGCTTAAGGCTCATGGTCAAAGAGATAAGGAAAATGACGAGTAACAGTATGCAAAAGCAGTGGTTTGAAACAGAGTACAACAGCCTTGTTACAGAACAAAAAATGACAGGACGAAAACATCGCAGGCCATAGGTAAAGTAAAGGGCCTAATCAGATTTACTGCGACAAAAGCGTCACGGCACTCATGATGATAAGCCACTTAGATTAAAAATCCTCAAATACCTTTGCCATACGTTGAATTTGCGCCAAAGGCACGCCATGACGATTACGTTTTGCGCATTCCAACTGATGAGCAGGATTGCTCGGTTCGCCCACAAGTATAATTTTAACTTGATAACCTAAGGCTTTTGCCGCCGCTTCATAGGCCATGTATTCCCAACGGCACAAATTAGTGTTGTCACAAATCACCACGGGCTCGCCTGAAGACAGCGCCTGAATAAACCCCGTCAAATTACATTGATGGTACTCAGGTAACTTCTTGGCATCGAAGCGGTATTCATCTTGGTGATAGAAAAAACTATCGGTCGAAAATACGCCGCGTTGGCGCACGCCAATGGCTTTTTCTAAAGGAAGAGAAAAGATATAAGTTTCAACCCAATGTGACTTACCACTGCCCGGTAAACCACGCATAATTATCGCGATTTTATCACTCATGCATTCGACTCACTGCCAATCACTCGGCCCGCTAAAATAGTCTCGACCAACTGAGGCACTAACTCCCCCGCTTTGCCAGTCAGATGGTATTGAAACTGACTGTGTCTATCGGGTGCCATCATATTTACTTCAACCGTTTGCGCACCGTGATGATTAGCGGTATCCACAAAGCCCGCGGCAGGATACACAGTACCAGAGGTGCCAATGGCAATAAACAAGTCGCAGTTATCCAGCGCATCGTGGATACGATCCATCCCTAAGGGCATTTCGCCAAACCATACCACATGGGGGCGTAAACGCTGGGCAGGAATACAGCAGGTACAACAATTATCGACACCAAAAGGCTCACGCAGAATAAAGGTCTGACGTGAGCGCGGGCAGCGCCCTTTAGATAGTTCGCCATGCATGTGCAGCAATCGACGTGAACCCGCACGCTCATGCAAATCATCAATATTCTGGGTCACCACCAATAACTGGCCTTGAAATTCTGCCTCTAACTTAGCCAAGGCAAGGTGTGCCGCATTGGGCTCAACTGTGCCACTGTGCAATTGCTGCCAACGACTATTGTAAAAGCGTTCCACAAGCTCAGCATCACGTTCATACCCTTCTGGCGTAGCCACGTCTTCAATATGATGTTCTTCCCACAGACCATCTTGATCGCGAAAGGTGCGTAATCCCGACTCTGCAGAGATCCCTGCGCCGGTTAACACCACAATTTGCTGGTACATGCCGATTCCTTATTATTTTATTTATTTGAATTATTCTCACTGACTTTGGCGGCCGTGAATATTATTCCTTGGTATAACCATACAAAAACTATGCTTGAATTGCCGTAAAATATTGTGATTTAACGCCTATTGACACAATTTATCTGCATATCGCCCCATAAAGCCAGAACAAAGGTTTAAGTTTTCAACCTGAGCCCCTATAATGGCAAACACTATCCACGGATGAACCTATTGGTTCTGCAATCAAGAGATTAGCAATGACAGATGGAAATCAAGCGCTAAAAAAAGCGGGTTTGAAAATTACCCTGCCACGAGTCAAGATCCTAGAACTGATGCAAGGGCCTGAAAACCAACATATCAGCGCAGAAGATTTGTACAAGAAGCTGCTCGATTTGGGTGAAGAAATTGGTCTAGCCACCGTCTACCGTGTGTTAAACCAATTTGATGATGCAGGTATTGTCAGTCGTCACCATTTTGAAAGCGGTAAAGCCGTTTTCGAACTCTCGACTCAGCATCATCATGATCACTTAGTTTGCCTATCATGTGGCAAAGTAATTGAATTTTCTGACGATATGATTGAACGTCGTCAAGATGAAATTGCCATGAAACACAACATTAAGCTGACGAATCACAGCCTATATTTGTATGGCACTTGCACCAATGATACCTGTGAGCATAACGACGCTTAGTCGACTTTTGCTTTCATCAGCGTGACACAGAAAACCAGCCTGAGGCTGGTTTTTTATTGGATGATGTGAACAGGCAAACCGCTATAACACCTTGGCGTAGATATTCACTGTATGCCCCATAAACTCATTTTGCTCACGCCAGTGCATGCCAACGCGCTTAGCCACGCCTTCGGAGCCGAGATTTCCTTCTAAGATAAGTGCAATCGTCTGCTCAATCCCAAAGCGCTTAAATTCGGCTAATGCAGCAGATGCAGCCTCTGTACCAATCCCAGTACCCCAATACTCAGGGAAATAACGATAACCTAACTCGACTTCATTAAATTCTGGGATAAATTTCGGACCACAAAATCCGATCACACGCTTGTCGGCTTTGTGTTCTACCGCCCAACGGCCAAAACCATGTTGCTGATAATCGCCTTGGATCACCTGGTGAAATAACTCAACCGCCTGCTCGCGAGACGTAAAAGCGGCAGTGGGAATGTATTTCAGCATCGCCGGATTACTGTTCATCAAATACAGGGCTTCACAATCTTGCTCGGTAAATGGCCGAATAATTAACCGTTCAGTTTGGGTTATCATCTTTACTCCTTCAAGAATGGATCGCTTAACACATCAGCCAATCGTTAGCATTGTCATCACTGGCGTAAGGTCAACGATACTACGCCAGTGTATGTCCAATATATAAATCTTAACGGTGAAAATCACCGCTGCGCTCAGGCTGATACAATATTTCTTCAATACGCACTTTTACCATGGAACCACCAGGGCCTGGCCATTCAATCTCATCGCCTTGTGACAGCCCTAATAATGCGCTCCCCACTGGCGCCAAAATAGAAATCGTGCCCGCGCCGTTTACGTCTTTTGGATACACTAACCGTAAACAGAAAGTCTCATTACTGGATGAAACGCTAAATTTCACTTCCGAATTCATGGTCACCACATTCGCTGGTATCTGCGACGCAGGCACGATATCGGCTCTGTCTAATTCAGCCTCCAATGCCGCTTTGCCCGGAAACGCATTTGCCGGCAGTGACTCTAATAATCGCTCTAGTCTTTCTAAGTCGATTTCCGAAATAATGATTTTAGGTGTTTTCACAGTCTTTCCCTCGTAAAGAAACGTGATGTTCAAGCCGTTACTGTGGCTAACATCGACTCAGTGGCTTACCCTCCCCCAATGCGGTAAGCCCCATAATACAAATACGCTCACAGCGAAAGGCTGCAACCGTGTGATATAAATTTGAATTCAAGATATTTTGCAGAAACAGCACTGAAGCCATAAGCACTTGGCTCATGGTTAATGGCTCTACTCACGCTATGCTCGCCCATGGCGCAGGCGACTGCCGAGCAGAGAAGCATCAATCTAACCCGTAGAAGAAAAAATATCTAGTCTTCATGATGTTAGCTCAATCCCATTCCTATCATTTACTGTGTTTTGCAACTTATACCTATCACAATCCGATTAGTATTTTACAGCCAATAAAAAAGGCGCCTTAGGCGCCTTTTATAATCGTAAGGTTAGCTTACCAACCTGTACGAATACGCAGCGCTTTGCCAATATCAGCTAGCGAGCGGACAGTCGTCACGCCAGCTGCTTCTAATGCAGCAAATTTGTCTTCTGCAGTACCTTTACCGCCAGCGATAATCGCACCAGCATGGCCCATACGCTTACCAGCAGGTGCAGTTACACCAGCAATGTAAGACACAACAGGCTTAGTCACGTGTGCTTTGATGTAAGCAGCCGCATCTTCTTCAGCGTTACCACCGATTTCACCGATCATCACGATCGCTTCAGTCTGTGGATCGTTTTGGAACATTTCCAATACGTCGATGAAGTTAGTACCTGGAATTGGGTCACCACCAATACCTACGCAAGTAGATTGGCCGAAACCTTCATCAGTCGTTTGCTTAACCGCTTCATAGGTCAGAGTACCTGAACGAGAAACGATACCCACTTTGCCTTTTAAGTGGATGTGACCTGGCATGATGCCGATCTTACATTCACCTGGGGTGATAACACCTGGGCAGTTAGGGCCGATCATGCGAACGCCAGTTTCTTCAAGCTTCACTTTAACTTGCAGCATGTCCAGTGTAGGGATGCCTTCAGTGATACAAACGATAAGCTCAATGCCACCGTCGATAGCTTCAAGAATGGCATCTTTACAGAAAGGAGCCGGTACATAGATCACAGAAGCAGTCGCGCCAGTAGCAGCTACAGCGTCTTTCACAGTGTTAAACACTGGCAGACCTAAGTGAGTTTGACCGCCTTTACCAGGAGACACACCGCCCACCATTTGCGTACCGTAATCGATAGCTTGTTGTGAGTGGAATGTACCTTGACCGCCAGTGAAACCTTGGCAAATTACCTTGGTATCTTTATTGATTAAGACAGACATTATTTGCCCTCCGCAGCTTTAACAACTTGCTCAGCCGCGTCAGTCAGACTGGTAGCTGCAATGATATCAAGACCTGATTTAGCTAATACTTCACGGCCAAGTTCAGCGTTAGTACCTTCTAAACGAACCACAACTGGTACTTTAACGCCCACTTCTTTAACCGCGCCGATGATACCTTCTGCAATCATGTCACAACGTACGATACCGCCGAAAATGTTAACCAGAACCGCTTTCACATTGCTGTCAGACAGAATGATTTTGAAAGCTTCTGCTACACGTTCTTTAGTCGCGCCGCCGCCTACGTCTAGGAAGTTCGCTGGCTTGCCACCGTGCAAGTTAACGATATCCATAGTACCCATAGCCAGA
Organism: Shewanella sp. N2AIL; assembly: GCF_022690845.1. NCBI lineage: Bacteria > Pseudomonadati > Pseudomonadota > Gammaproteobacteria > Alteromonadales > Shewanellaceae > Shewanella > Shewanella sp. N2AIL. Next base: position 56,418 of record NZ_JALBYT010000010.1, read on the forward strand.
CCAGCACCGTTCACCATACAGCCAACGTTACCGTCTAATGCTACATAGTTCAGTTCGAACTTAGCAGCGTGAGCTTCGCGGGCATCATCCTGTGATGGATCGTGCATGCCCTTGATTTTTGGTTGACGATAAAGTGCGTTACCGTCGATACCGATTTTACCGTCTAGGCAGTGTAGGTTGCCTTCAGTGGTAATAACCAGTGGGTTGATTTCAAGCAATGCGAAATCATGATCAACGAACATAGTCGCCAGACCCATGAAAATCTTAGTGAACTGCTTCATTTGAGTTGGGTTTAAACCTAACTTGAAGCCAAGATCACGTGCTTGATAGCCTTGTGGACCAGTCAAAGGATCGATGATTGCAGTGTGGATGAGTTCTGGCGTTTCTTCTGCCACTTTCTCAATTTCAACACCACCTTCAGTCGACGCCATGAACACAACGCGACGAGTCGCGCGGTCAACAACGGCACCTAGGTACAGTTCGTTAGCGATGTCGGTGCAGCTTTCTACTAAAATTTTAGCAACTGGCTGACCTTTCTCATCAGTTTGATAAGTCACCAGATTTTTGCCTAACCAGTGTTCGGCAAAGGCTCTGATTTCTTCTTTATCGCCAGTGACTTTAACGCCACCCGCTTTACCGCGGCCGCCTGCGTGTACTTGACACTTAACAACCCATAAATTTCCGCCAATATGGCCTGCCGCTTCTACAGCTTCTTGGGCTGTATCACATGCAAAACCTTCTGACACTGGTAAACCATATTCGGCAAATAAGGATTTTGCCTGATACTCATGCAAATTCATGATGATCTATCCGTATACTTCTAATCAAATCCAACTGGCCCGTTTGGGCCAGTCACGAGGGTATGTCTGGCTATTTCTTTAAGCGCAAACTCTTAGCGAGTTGTCTTACAGATCAAGCAGCAGACGAGTTGGGTCTTCTAGGAAGTCTTTAATCGCCACCAAGAAACCAACAGACTCACGGCCATCAACAATACGATGGTCATATGAGAGTGCCAGGTACATCATGGGCAGGATTTCAACCTGACCATTGACTGCCATTGGGCGATCTTTAATGGCATGCATGCCTAAAATCGCGCTTTGTGGCAGGTTAAGAATTGGTGTAGACATCAGTGAACCGAAAACGCCACCGTTAGTCACAGTGAAGTTACCGCCAGTCATGTCAGCCACAGTCAGCTTACCGTCACGGCCTTTAAGGGCTAAGTCACGAACCGCTTTTTCGATTTCAGCTAAGTTCATGGTATCAGTGTCACGTAACACTGGTGTTACCAGACCACGTGGCGTTGATACTGCGATGCTGATGTCGAAGTAGTTGTGATAAACGATATCATCGCCATCAATAGACGCGTTCACTTCTGGGAAACGTTTCAGCGCTTCAGTCACGGCTTTAATGTAGAAAGACATAAAGCCTAAACGGATACCGTGGCGCTTTTCAAAGATATCTTGGTATTGCTTACGGATATCCATGATTGGCTTCATGTTCACTTCGTTAAACGTCGTGAGCATAGCGGTAGAGTTTTTCGCTTCTAACAAGCGGTTAGCGATTGTCTTACGCAGACGTGTCATTGGCACGCGCTTCTCGCTACGGCCAGCCGCTAATGGAGCCACAGCAGGTGCTGGCGCCGCTGCTTTAGGCGCAGACTTAACAAAAGCTTCAACGTCTTCTTTAGTAATACGACCACCCACACCTGTGCCTTTTACTTTGCTAGCATCAACATTGTGCTCAGCTAGTAAACGGCGTACAGATGGGCTTAACGCATCACTGCTTTCATCGCTGGTTTCAGCTGCAGGCGTAGCCGCTTCAGCTTGCGCTTTAGTGACTTCTTTGCCAGATACAGCACCGGCGATGAATTTAGCGATCACTTGTTCACCCAGAACAGTGGCGCCTTCTTCAAACAAAAACTCGCCAATGTGGCCATCTTCTGGCGCAACCACTTCAAGAACCACTTTATCGGTTTCAATATCAACCAGGTTTTGATCACGAGAAACTTGCTCGCCCACTTTCACATGCCAAGTGGCAATCGTGGCATCGGCAACAGATTCTGGTAGTACGGGTACCTTGATTTCGATACTCATGAAAAACTATCCTTTTATAAAATGTCTATTACTACAGTGTGATTGTAAGTTTCAGGGCACTGTTCACTAAAGATTCTTGCTGATGTGCGTGCAATTCAGGGTAACCACATGCTGGCGCAGCTGACGCTTCACGACCGGCATAAGTTAACTGTGCACCTGCAGGAACCGCGGCCCAGAAATGGTGTTGACTAGAGTACCAAGCACCTTGGTTCTGTGGCTCTTCCTGACACCAAACAAAATCTTTAACATGTTGGTAATCAGCCAAAGCAACGATCATTTCATCATGTGGGAACGGATATAACTGTTCGACACGGATTAACGCTACGTTAGTGATATTTTCTCTACGACGTTTTTCCAGTAGCTCGAAGTACACTTTGCCACTACAGAAGACAACGCGGTCAACCTTGCTCGCTTCCAACGTATCGATTTCACCGATCACGTTTTGGAAACTACCATTGGCTAAATCGTCCAAGCTTGAAACCGCTAATGGATGACGTAGCAATGATTTAGGCGACATAACGATGAGTGGTCGACGCATAGGACGCACCACTTGACGGCGCAACATATGGTAAACCTGTGCCGGCGTAGAAGGCACACACACTTGCATGTTGTGGTTTGCACACATTTGCAAGAAACGCTCTAAACGGGCGCTTGAATGCTCAGGGCCTTGACCTTCATAGCCATGGGGTAACAGCATAGTCAGACCACATAAACGGCCCCACTTCTGCTCACCCGATGACAAGAACTGGTCGATAACCACTTGAGCACAGTTAGCAAAGTCACCAAACTGAGCTTCCCAAATGGTCAGGCCGCCGGGTTCTGCTGTCGCATAACCATACTCAAAGGCCAGCACTGAGGCTTCAGATAATACTGAGTCAGTAATATCAACTGGGCCTTGCTCATCGGCGATGTTGCGCAGTGGCATGTAAGTCGTGCCATCGTTTTGATTGTGCAATACCGCATGACGATGGAAGAAAGTGCCACGGCCAGAATCTTGACCCGTAATACGTACACGCTTGTTGTCTTCCAGAATCGAGGCATAAGCCAAGGTTTCTGCAAAGCCCCAATCGAGTGGCTTCTCGCCTTTCGCCATTGCTAAACGGTCGCTATAAATCTTAGCAACGCGTGATTGCAATGGATGGCTTTCAGGCACATAACTCATTTTGTCAGCAAGACTTTGTAAACGCTCAGCCGACATAGATGCCTGATACGCTTCGTCCCACTCACGACCGATATACGGTGTCCAGTCAACAGAATGCAGCGTCATTGGGCGCCATTCTTTCACCACACAATCACCTTGATCTAATGCATCACGGTAATTATTGATAAGACCAGTCACATCATCAGCAGCCATCACGTTTTCAGCGATTAGTTTATCCGCATAAATCTTACGTGGCGTTGGGTGTTTCTTGATCTTGGCATACATCAGCGGCTGAGTTGCACTTGGCTCATCGGCTTCGTTATGGCCATGACGGCGATAACACACTAATTCAACCACCACATCACGTTTGAACTCGTTACGATAATCAACGGCTAACTGCGACACAAAAGCAACGGCTTCTGGATCATCAGAGTTAACGTGGAAAATCGGTGCCTGAACCATCTTAGCGATGTCAGTACAGTATTCAGTCGAACGAGTGTCCGCATGGTTAGAAGTCGTGAAACCCACTTGGTTGTTCACTACGATGCGAATGCTGCCGCCGACGGTAAAACCACGAGTTTGAGACATGTTGAATGTCTCTTGTACTATCCCTTGACCCGCAATTGCAGAGTCACCGTGAATAGTAATAGGCATGACTTGTAAGCCATCCTTACAACCGCGACGGTCTTGACGGGCACGTACAGAACCAATGACCACAGGGTTAACGATTTCAAGGTGCGATGGGTTAAAGGCCAGTGCTAAATGCACATTGCCGCCCGGCGTTTCGAAATCAGAGGAGAAACCTTGGTGGTACTTAACGTCACCCGAACCGTGGGTATCAGCATGCTTACCCGCGAACTCGTCAAACAGTTCAGCAGGACGCTTACCTAACACGTTCACTAACACGTTCAGACGACCACGGTGAGCCATACCGACGACGATTTCTTTAGTACCCGCTTCACCTGCACGATAAATAATTTCGCGCATCATAGGCACTAACGCATCACCGCCTTCTAACGAGAAACGTTTCGCACCAGGGAATTTAGCACCTAAGTATTTTTCAATGCCTTCTGCGGCGTTTAAGCCTTCAAGAATGCGTGTCTTAACACTTTTATCGTAGTTAGCTTTACCTAAGGAAGGTTCGAGACGTTGTTGGATCCAGCGTTTCTCATCGGTATCGGTAATATGCATATATTCAGCACCGATAGAACCACAGTAGGTGGCTTTCAGCGCTTTTACCAAATCCGCGAGCTTCATGGTTTCGCCACCATGAGCAAAAGAACCTGTATTAAACTCACGATCCATGTCTTCTTTAGTCAGGCCGTGGAAGGCAGGATCTAAATCAGCAACGGGTTCGCGTTTCCACAGTTCAAGCGGGTCAAGGTTAGCACCTTGGTGACCACGGAAACGATGGGCGTTAATTAACTGCAGGACTTTAACTTGCTTAGCATCCATTTCAGGATCCGTCACACGAGCAGAGCTCTTATGGCGTCCTTCTAACGCTAAACTGCGAAAATAATCACGTACTTTTGAGTGAGCAGCTTCAGGCGCATCAACAGAGGCACCGTTCACAGGAGGGAGATTATCAAATACCGCACGCCAATCATCAGCGACTGACTGTGGGTCTTCTTGATAGGCTTCATACATCTCTTCTACGTAGGTCGAATTTGCACCACTTAAGTGAGATGATTCGAGCCAGGCTTTCATGATGCCTTGGTGCATTTCTATTCCTTTCAAACTTTATACACGTGCTTAGCCATAGTATTAAATATGCAGTCTGTAGAGATTACCTTCGACGCATAATTTCTGCCGCCCCTAGATGTCCAGATATACGGCGCGTTGTCTTCCATTACATACGCAAAAGAGTCACCTTCTGCTACCAGAAAGTGACTCTTCAAGAGCTATATTATTATTGGTTTCAGCTCGGGTTCTCGCATTACACTGCTCGCTTCAACAGCATGGACTTAATATGACCAATTGCTTTAGTCGGATTAAGACCTTTTGGACAAACGTCAACGCAGTTCATGATGCCGTGGCAACGGAACACGCTATAGGCGTCGTCCAGCTCAGATAAACGTTCTTCTGTTGCTGTATCGCGACTGTCGATCAAGAAACGATATGCGTGAAGCAGACCGCTTGGACCGATAAACTTATCAGGATTCCACCAGAATGATGGGCAAGCCGTAGAACAACAGGCACACATGATACATTCGTAGAGACCATCTAAATGAGCACGCTCTTCAGGGGATTGTAAGTGTTCACGAGCAGGTTGTTTCTCATCATTGATGAGGTAAGGCTTGATCTTCTCATACTGCTTATAGAACTGAGTTAAATCAACAACTAAGTCACGAACAACTGGCATACCTGGTAATGGACGTATTTCTAATTTCTTGCCTTTAAAGGTTGAAATTGGGGTAATACACGCCAGACCATTCTTACCATTCATGTTCACGCCGTCTGAACCACACACGCCTTCACGGCATGAGCGACGGAATGACAAAGTCGGATCTTGCTCTTTCAACTTGATCAGTGCATCGAGCACCATCATGTCAGAGCCTTCAGCCACTTCTAAGCTGTAATCCTGCATATACGGTTTAGTATCTACGTCAGGATTGTAGCGATAAACTGCAAATGTCAATTTCATCTTTGCAACTCCTAGTAGGTACGTTTCTTCGGCGGGAATGCTTCACGTAACTTAGGTGCCATGTTCACTGCACGACGATCCATCGTTTCAGTCACAGGGTCAAATAAGCTGTGGCATAACCAGTTCTCATCATCACGCTCTAAATAATCTTCACGTGAGTGAGCACCGCGACTTTCAGTACGGAAGTTAGCCGCATAAGCCGTTGCAATCGCCGTTGCCATTAAGTTATCTAACTCTAAGCATTCAATACGTTGAGTGTTGAATTCACGAGAGTTATCAGACAATTTAGCATTTGCAAGACGTTCGCGGATCACTTTCAACTGCTCTAAACCTTCAGCCATAGCATCGCCACGACGGAATACAGAGAAGTTTAATTGCATACACAGTTGCAGATCCTTACGGATTTGCGCTGGATCTTCGCCATCTTTGTTGCTTTCCCAACGATTCAGACGCGCCAGAGATGCTTGAATATCCGCATCGCTTGCGTCTTTTGGATCGTCAGTCTCATCCAAAGCTTTACCTAAATGCTGACCCGCTGCGCGGCCAAAGACCACTAAGTCGAGCAATGAGTTACCACCTAAGCGGTTTGCACCGTGAACAGATACACAGGCAATCTCACCCACAGCGAACAGACCGATAACATCTTGTTCAGTGCCGTCTTCATTCTTACGAATAACTTGACCACTGACCTTAGTTGGCAGACCGCCCATCATGTAGTGACAGGTTGGTAATACTGGGATTGGACCATCGGCCGGATCGATATGGGCAAAGGTACGAGACAATTCACACACGCCTGGTAAACGTGCTTCTAATGTTTCTTTACCTAAGTGATCAAGCTTGAGTAAACAGTGTGGACCTAGTGGACCGTCTAAACCACGACCTTCGCGGATTTCAGTCATCATTGAACGTGCTACCACGTCGCGTGATGCCAAATCTTTCGCGTTAGGGGCATAACGCTCCATGAAGCGCTCGCCGTCTTTGTTCAGCAGATAACCGCCTTCACCACGACAACCTTCAGTCACAAGTACACCCGCGCCGGCGATGCCAGTTGGGTGGAATTGCCACATTTCCATGTCTTGCATTTGCACGCCAGCACGCATTGCCATACCGACGCCGTCACCGGTGTTGATATGTGCGTTAGTGGTCGAAGCGTAAATACGCCCTGCTCCACCTGTCGCTAGAATCGTTGCTTTGGCTTTGAAATAAACGATATCGCCTGTTTCAATTTCAATCGCAGTACAACCCACAACGGCGCCATCATCGTTTTTAACGAGATCTAATGCATACCATTCTGAGAAGACTTGCGTCTTATGCTTAACGTTTTGTTGGTATAAACAGTGCAGCAAAGCATGACCAGTACGGTCGGCAGCTGCCGCAGTACGTGCAGCCTGCTCGCCACCAAAGTTCTTAGATTGACCACCAAACGGACGTTGGTAAATCGTGCCATTTTCGAAACGAGAAAAAGGCAAACCCATTTGCTCAAGTTCAATAACGGCTTCAGGACCGGTTTTACACATGAATTCAATCGCTTCTTGGTCACCGATAAAATCGGAACCCTTCACGGTATCGTACATATGCTGTTCCCAATGATCTTCATGGGCGTTACCTAACGCAACAGTGATACCACCCTGCGCAGATACGGTATGAGAACGAGTTGGGAATACTTTTGATAAAAGCGCACAGCTTTTACCTTCTTTGGAAATCTGCAGCGCTGCACGCATACCAGCGCCACCGGCACCGATCACTACAGCATCAAATTCGCGTACTGGAATACTCACTTAGACACCCCACACAATAACAATGCCGGCCGCTAAATAACAAAAAACGGTAACGACAAAGGTGAACTGTAAAACACCACGTAACGACGTGCACTTGACGTAATCTGTCAGCACTTGCCATACACCAATCCAAGCGTGTACTAATAATGCTACCAGCGCCAGAAGTGTAAACACTTTCATCGGCAGAGCGCTAAAAAGGCTATGCCACACGTCGTAGGTGAGAGGGGAACTACATGCAATAAAGCCAACCAAGAAAATGGTGTAACAGGCGAGGATCACTGCACTAGCGCGTAGTAGAATATAGTCATGAACACCACTGCGTCCAAAACTTGCTGCATTGGTTACCATACCCAAATCCCCGCTATGATTGAAAAGGCTACCGTTAAGGCAAATACAGCTTTCGCTGATGCGGCACCCGATGACAATTCTTCCCAACGACCGGTATCCATTACTAAGTGGCGCAGGCCACCGAACAAGTGATACGCCAGTGCAGTCATAATGCCCCACATGATGAACTTCATAACGAAGTTATCGAATAGAGATTGTACGCCAGCGAAACTTTCAGCTGATGCTAAAGATGAATTTAGCAACCAAATGAGAATGCCAACTGCGAACAGCATGATGACACCGGAAACACGGTGAAGAATTGACACAATCGCTGTTGCAGGAAAGCGAATGGTCTGCAGATCTAAATGGACAGGTCTTTGCTTTTTCACGTTCTGCTCACTCAGCTCCATTGAGCATTTTTTTTGTTATGTGAACCGCTTTTGTACAAACTTTAAACTGGGATGTGAATCACGGCAAAAGTAAACACAAAAGCAAAGTTTAAACAAACAGTTAACTATCTGAGCACGCACTCATTTAACATGTAAACAAAGGGTGCTTTATAATCGTTGTTTGCGGCCCTTATTGGGCGAGGCAAGTATACTCGCGGCAAATGTCAAATACAAACATCACAGAATGCAAATTATGTTTTTTTGACGATTTTTTACTGTAAGTGCCAGTTCCGCATGGGAAAGTAAAGGCATTTATACCATGGTCTAACAAATTTAAACGCTTATTTAAATTGAAATGTGATCTAGAATGGCTGTAAAGTAATGGCGGTTTGACATGCCGCACTCACAGATAAGAACTAAGTAAGGAGAACGGGGTATGGCTGATTTAAAAGCCAAATTAGAATTACCAGGGAACGACTCGATAGAATTGCCAGTAAAGCAGGGAACCGCTGGTTTTGACGTAATCGACATCAGTAAACTTGGCAGCAAAGGTTACTTCACTTTTGATCCAGGTTTTCTTGCGACTGCCTCCTGTGAATCTGCAATTACCTATATTGATGGTGATCTGGGTATATTGTTACACCGTGGCTATCCAATCGATCAACTCGCCGTTGACTCCGATTACCTAGACCTGTGTTATCTGCTGCTTTACGGTGAACTGCCGACAAAAGCGCAATATACTGAGTTTGTACATACAGTTAAAACCCACACTATGGTTCACGAGCAGCTAGCCTTCTTCTTTAGAGGTTTCCGTCGTGATGCTCATCCTATGGCCATGTTATGTGGTGTGACGGGTGCATTATCTGCATTTTACCAAGACTCTCTGGATGTTAACGATCCACGTCACCGTGAAATCGCCGCTTATCGCTTAGTCTCAAAAATGCCTACGATAGCAGCCATGTGCTACAAGTATTCTTCAGGCCAGCCATTCGTGTACCCACGTAATGACTTAAGCTATGCGGGCAACTTCTTAAGCATGATGTTTGCTGTGCCATGTGAAGAATACATAGTTAACCCTATCGTTGAACGTGCAATGGACAGGATCTTCATTTTACATGCTGATCATGAACAAAATGCATCGACTTCAACCGTACGTTTAGCCGGTTCTTCAGGTGCTAACCCATTTGCGTGTATCGCAGCGGGTATCGCGTCTCTTTGGGGCCCTGCACACGGCGGCGCTAACGAAGCCTGTTTGCAAATGTTAGAAGAAATCGGTTCAGTTGACCGCATTCCTGAATTCATTGAACGTGCTAAAGACAAGAACGATCCATTCCGTCTGATGGGCTTTGGACACCGTGTTTACAAAAACTTTGACCCACGTGCCAAAGTTATGCGTGAAACCTGTCACGAAGTGCTGAAAGAACTGAAAGTTAAGGATCCACTATTGGATGTGGCAATGGAGCTTGAGCGCATTGCGCTTGAGGACGAATACTTCATTTCTAAGAAGCTGTATCCAAACGTCGACTTCTACTCTGGCATCATCATGAAAGCCATTGGTATTCCAACCAGTATGTTCACTGTGCTGTTCGCACTGGCACGTACTGTTGGCTGGATTGCACACTGGAAAGAAATGTTAGATCAACCAGGCCACAAAATCAGCCGTCCACGTCAGTTATATACTGGCGAAACTGCGCGTGATTTCGTCGCACAAGACAAACGCTAAGTCCCACGACTTTGTCTCGTCCTGAAATAAGTTGACACTTATTTCTACCTAAAACGCCTGATGAACCTCATCGGGCGTTTTATATTTTAAGGCCAAATGTGGCCGTCGTTGATTATATATGGCGACCGCTTCTGCCACCATCTGTCGCGCCTCCTGCAGCGTTGCTGGCTTATGTGTTAAAAACTCCTGCTTCAATATGACATTTACGCGTTCTGCTAATGCATTTTGATAGCAGTCATATCCGTCTGTCATTGAGCATGTCACACCATGATGTGTGTGAACCGCTTGATAAGCGTTTGAGCAGTATTGTATTCCTCGATCTGAGTGGTGTATCAGCGGTTTATCTTTGTCTTGCCGCTGCCTCAGTGCCTGTTTGTACGCTGTTAGCACACCATCTGTTTTGAGATTATCATCAACATGATAGCCCACGATTTTTCGTGACCAGGCATCGGTCACCAGGCTTAAGTAGGCTTCATTATTTTGCAGTGGCAGATAGGTAATATCAGCCACCCAGACTTGCTCTGAGCGAGTGATGTCCACTTGTTGCTCACTGGGCTTAAGCAAGTTGGGATGACACCTAAATCGATGATGACTGTGAGTCGTTTTGTGGTACGCCCGTTTAGGTGCGACCAACAAACGATGCGCTCTGAGGCTGCTAAATAACCGGTCTCGCCCAATCACTATTTGATGTGATTTATTCAGTAAATACTGCAACTTGCGTGTACCTATTCGTGGTTGAAATAACCGTTCATATTGCACCGTTTGCAACACGTGTTGCTCCCTCTGCTCTGATACTTTTTGCCGCTGACATTGCTGATAATACGCCTGACGGCTAATCCCGAGGTAACGACAGCATTGGGTGACGCGATAACCTATGGCCGTTTTTTCCTGGAGCGTTTCGCTCGTGGCTTTTTTACGACAGAAATCCCGTAGTCAGTTCTAAGTTTTTCGACAATGGCTTCGAAGAACGCGGCTTTCATGCGGGTATCTTCAAGTTCGGCTTCGAGTGCTTTTATCTTTTGCTCGGGAGTGAGTGTGGTGGGCTCAGTCATTAAATGTCCTCGCATTGATGTCGATGGTGTTCCTTGGGACCAATCCAGTTTTCCATGTTTGCGAAGCCAAACTAACACGGTGGAACAACCTTGAATACCGTACTTGTCTTGGGCCTGCTTATAAGTCAGCTCGCCTTTTTCCACTTGGTCGACAACGGCCAATTTAAAAGCGAGGGAATAATCACGTTGAGTTCGTTTAATTGTTGAAGTCATTACACTCTCCAAAATGAGTTTGAAAAGTGTCAACGCTATTTAGGACGGGTCACTTACGCATTAAAAAGCGCCTGAGGGCGCTTTTTTCATATCAAACAATCCCCTTTGACACTCCCCTTGTTAGACAAAATACATTGTTGCAATTGCCTACTTGCGTAACCGCTGTTAACCGCCTTTAGTTATTCTCATCACTTTTTAAACTTTTTAGCTACATTTAGTGGAATTAGCACATTAGTCTTAACTTAAATATAGCTTAACTATATGAAATTAAGCTATATTTAATGTTGGCACGGTTTCTGCTATCAAATGGCATCACAATAAAGACAACAGGTAACACACTTATGGAAAAGTCAAACATTGCTAAATTCGCCCTACCCCTGCTAATGATTTCAATGCTAGCAGCCTGTGGTAAGGAAGAAATGGCTAAAAAAGAAGAAAAATATGCCATTCCCGTCGAAACCACCACAGTGATGCAAGGAAACGTTTCATCTTTCTACAGCACAACAGCCACCTTAGAAGCGCCTCAAGAAGCCAATGTCGTCAGCCGCATTTCTGGACTCATTGAATCACTAGCCGTTGAAGAAGGTGACCGCGTGCAGAAGGGTCAAGTGCTCGCCGTTATCGATGCCAAAAGACAGCAATACGATTTAGACCGCTCAGAAGCCGAAGTTAAAATCATTGAGCAGGAATTGAATCGTCTGAAGAAAATGGGCAACAAAGAATTTATCAGCGCAGATTCGATGGCCAAACTTGAATATAACTTGCAAGCCGCCATCGCCAAGAAAGACCTTGCCGAGCTACAAGTCAAAGAAAGCCGCGTACTGTCCCCTATTAGCGGTGTCGTCGCTAAACGTTATGTGAAAGCAGGCAACATGGCGAAGGAATTTGGCGATTTGTTTTATATCGTTAATCAAGATGAACTCCACGGTATAGTCCATCTGCCAGAGCAACAACTTGCCAGCTTAAGACTCGGCCAAGAAGCACAAGTGTTCAGCAATCAACAAAGTAAAAATGCTATCCATGCCAAAGTGCTGCGGATAAGCCCGATTGTTGACCCACAAAGTGGCACGTTCAAAGTGACATTAGCCGTACCGAATCAAGAGGCGCGCCTAAAAGCAGGCATGTTTACCCGTGTTGAGCTTAAGTATGACACCCATGAAAACGTGATTACCGTTCCCTATAGCGCCCTGATTAACCAAGATAACAGGCAAGCTCTGTATGTTATCGATGGCACTAATGCTAACCGCCGTGAAGTCGAAATTGGCTACCGTGAAGGTGACTCTGTAGAAGTGATTGCAGGCATTAACCCAGGTGAACAAGTCGTGACCCGTGGCCAGCAAAACTTGAAAGACCAATCCTTAGTCGAAGTGATCACCCCACTCGATCTTGCTTCCGCTAAGAACTGATAGGAGCCTTTCATGTCAATTATCAGCACTTCCGTTAAACGGCCAGTCACGGTGTGGATGTTCATGCTGGCGGTGATTTTATTCGGTATGGTGGGATTTTCCCGCTTAGCGGTGAAGTTACTGCCAGACTTAAGCTATCCCACATTAACCATTCGCACTATGTATGACGGTGCGGCGCCAGTAGAAGTTGAACAGCTCGTCTCTAAACCGATTGAAGAAGCCGTTGGCGTGGTCAAAGGCTTACGTAAAATCAGCTCTATTTCGCGCTCAGGCATGTCAGATGTAGTGCTTGAGTTTGAATGGGGCACCACAATGGACATGGCGAGTTTAGATGTGCGCGAAAAACTCGACACTATCGCCCTGCCTTTGGATGTTAAAAAGCCATTATTACTGCGCTTTAACCCCAACCTTGACCCAATCATGCGTCTCGCGTTGTCTGTGCCCAATGCCTCAGAAGCCGATCTTAAGCAAATGCGCACCTACGCAGAAGAAGAGCTTAAGCGTCGCTTAGAAGCGCTTTCTGGGGTCGCCGCCGTGCGTTTATCCGGTGGTTTAGAGCAAGAAGTACACATTCAGCTCAATCAAGAAAAACTATCGCAACTTAACCTCAATGCCGACGACATTAAACGTCGCATTAATGAGGAAAACATTAACCTCTCTGCGGGTAAAGTGATCCAAGGTGATCGCGAATACTTAGTGCGGACGCTAAACCAATTCAATTCACTAGATGAACTTGGCCAAGTGATCGTCTATCGCGACGAGCAAACCTTAGTACGTTTATTCGAAGTCGCTACGATTACGGATGCCTATAAAGAACGCAGTGATATCACCCGCATCGGTAGCCAAGAATCGATTGAACTGGCGATTTATAAAGAAGGTGATGCGAACACTGTCGCCGTCGCCAAAAAACTGCGCGATGAACTTGTCAAAATCAATCAAGATCCTAAGCAAAACAAACTCGAAGTGATTTACGATCAATCCGAGTTTATCGAAAGTGCGGTCAGTGAAGTCACCTCTTCGGCGCTAATGGGCAGTTTATTGTCCATGCTAGTGATTTACCTATTCCTGCGTAACATCATCCCAACGCTGATTATTTCCATCTCGATCCCCTTCTCGGTTATCGCGACCTTTAACATGATGTATTTTGCCGATATTAGCTTAAACATCATGTCATTAGGTGGTATCGCGCTGGCCATTGGTCTATTAGTCGATAACGCCATTGTGGTATTAGAGAACATTGACCGCTGTCGCAGCGAAGGCATGAGTAAGTTAGACGCCGCAGTCACAGGCACAAAAGAAGTAGCTGGCGCGATTTTCGCCTCCACACTGACGACCCTTGCGGTGTTTGTGCCCTTAGTGTTTGTTGATGGGATTGCCGGCGCTCTGTTCTCTGACCAAGCGCTAACAGTCACGTTTGCCCTGTTGGCCTCGCTATTAGTCGCCTTAACCTCTATCCCTATGCTGGCATCGCGCGAAGGCTTTAAAACCTTACCCGCACTGATAAAAACCACGCCCAAAGATAAACCCACCACTAAAATGGGTAAGTTTAAACACTATAGCGCGACTGTGTTCTCCTTCCCTATTCTATTGATTTTTAGTTACTTACCAAGTGCATTGTTGACCTTAGTGCTGATTTTAGGTCGCTTTTTCTCCTGGCTCATCGGTCTTATCATGCGTCCTTTGAGTTCTGGATTTAACTTTGTCTATCACAGTATCGAGAAGGTTTATCACAAGCTGCTGGCCTCGGCGCTGCGTCAACAAATGACCACGCTGCTGCTCACCATTGCGATAACGGGCGCGTGTATTAGCCTGTTACCTCGCCTAGGTATGGAGCTTATTCCACCGATGAATCAGGGCGAATTCTATGTAGAAATCCTACTGCCACCGGGTACTGCAGTGAGCGAAACCGATAAGGTATTGCAACAACTCGCTTTGTCTATCAAGGACAGAGCCGAAGTTAAACATGCCTATAGCCAAGCTGGTAGCGGTGGTTTGATGACCTCGGATACTGCTCGCGGTGGTGAAAACTGGGGCCGCTTACAAGTGGTGCTGACAGATCACAGTGCCTATAACGCGATCACTCAAGTGCTGCGTGATACCGCACGCCGCATTCCTGAACTTGAAGCAAAAATTGAGCAACCTGAGCTATTCAGCTTTAAAACGCCACTGGAGATTGAGCTCACGGGTTACGATTTGAACTTGCTCAAGCGCAGTGCCGATAGTCTAGTCAAAGCATTATCCGCATCAGATCGTTTTGCTGACGTGAATACCAGTCTGCGCGATGGTCAACCTGAGCTGAGTATCCGTTTCGATCATGCAAGGTTAGCGGCGCTCGGAATGGATGCACCAACGGTTGCAAACCGCATTGCCCAGCGCGTTGGCGGTACCATTGCCAGCCAATACACGGTACGTGATCGTAAGATTGATATTCTGGTGCGCAGTGAACTCGCCGAGCGCGATCAAATCAGCGATATCGATGCCTTAATCATCAACCCGAACAGCAATCAACCTATTGCTTTAAGTGCGGTTGCCGAAGTGTCATTACAATTAGGCCCCTCGGCGATTAACCGTATCAGCCAGCAACGTGTGGCACTGGTGTCGGCTAACCTCGCCTACGGTGACTTAAGCGATGCAGTAGCACAGGCGCAGCAAATACTGTCGCAACAGGTGCTACCGGCATCGGTACAAGCCCGCTTTGGTGGTCAAAATGAGGAAATGGAGCACTCATTCCAGTCACTCAAAATTGCCCTTATCTTAGCGATTTTCTTAGTGTATTTAGTGATGGCGAGTCAGTTTGAGTCACTACTGCACCCCTTGCTTATCCTGTTTGCTGTACCTATGGCATTGGCGGGTAGCGTGCTGGGGCTTTACATCACCCAAACCCATTTGAGTGTGGTGGTATTTATCGGCCTTATTATGTTGGCGGGTATTGTAGTGAACAACGCTATTGTTTTGGTGGATCGCATCAACCAACTGCGCAGTGAAGGTGTTGAAAAACTCGATGCCATTCGCGCCGCGGCTAAATCGCGCCTACGTCCCATTATGATGACCACGCTCACCACCACCTTAGGCTTATTGCCGATGGCACTGGGGTTGGGCGATGGTTCAGAGGTACGTGCACCTATGGCGATTACGGTGATTTTTGGTCTGAGTTTATCCACTTTACTGACCTTAATTGTGCTACCAGTGCTCTATGCCCTGTTCGACCGTAAAGTGTATGACGTTGCAGCCACAGATATCGCGCATGACGTTGAGGAGGCTCGCCCATGAACCTCACCCGTTTAGCCATTAAGCGTCCCGTGACCACCAGCATGTTCTTCTTTGCTATCTTGCTGTTTGGTCTCGCCTCGAGTCGTTTGTTACCACTGGAAATGTTCCCCGGTATCGATATTCCGCAGATTGTGGTGCAAGTGCCCTACAAGGGCTCAACCCCCGCTGAAGTGGAGCGCGATATCACCAAAGTGCTGGAGGAATCCCTCGCCACTATGGGTGGGATTGATGAGCTCGAGTCAGAATCTTCTCAAGAAGGTTCTGAAATCGAAATCAACATGAAGTGGGGTGAAAACGTTGCTACTAAGAGCCTAGAAGCGCGGGAAAAAATCGATGCGGTGCGGCATTTACTGCCAAAGGATGTTGAGCGGGTCTTTATCCGCCAATTCTCCACCGCCGACATGCCAGTGCTCACGATACGTATATCGAGCGACCGCGAGCTGTCAGGCGCATTCGATTTACTCGATAAACAGCTCAAGCGTCCGCTTGAACGTGTTGAAGGTGTCTCTAAGGTCAGCCTGTACGGCGTTGAACAAAAGCAGATTGAAGTGCGCATCAATGCCGACCGTCTTGCCGCCAGTGGATTTTCAGCCACCGACTTGCAAGCCCGCCTCGGCAGAGAAAACTTTGTGATTAGCGCTGGCACACTCAGGGCCAGTAACATCGTTTACCAAGTGTCGCCGAAGGGCGAGTTTAGAAACCTTGAAGATATCAAAGCACTGGTGCTGATCCCAGGATTGACCTTAGGCGATATTGCAGATGTGCAGTTTGCCTTGCCAGAGCGTATCGAAGGTCGCCATTTAGATCAGCACTATGCTGTCGGTTTAGATGTGTTTAAGGAATCAGGTGCTAACTTAGTCGAAGTGTCTGAACGCGTACTAAAAGTCATCGAACTAGCGAAGCAAGATCAACAGTTCCAAGGTATTCGGCTGTTTATCATGGAAGATCAAGCCTCTGGGGTTAAATCATCCCTGATGGACCTACTGTTTTCGGGTTTAATCGGCGCCCTGCTGTCCTTTGTGGTGCTGTACTTGTTCCTGCGTAATCTGAAAATGACCTTAGTGGTCGTGTCGTCTGTGCCGATTTCCATCGGTATGACGCTCGCCGCCATGTATTTACTCGGTTACAGCTTGAATATCCTGTCTATGATGGGACTCTTGCTCGCCATTGGTATGTTAATTGATAACGCTGTGGTGGTGACCGAGAGCGTGCTGCAGGAGAAACAAGGCAAATCACCCAAGGATAATGAAGAGTCAGTGATGACTGGCGTCGATAAAGTATCCCTCGCCGTATTGGCGGGCACTATGACCACTGCCATCGTATTTTTACCGAATATTTTTGGCGTGAAAGTGGAGCTGACGATTTTCCTAGAGCATGTTGCCATCGCGATTTGTATCTCACTTGCGGCATCGCTACTGGTTGCTAAAACCTTGATCCCTTTGATGTTGACTAAGTTCCACTTCGACATCGCGCCCGAAAAGGATGCCGGTAAGTTACAACGCTTCTACAACAATACACTTAACTGGGTATTGCTGAGGCCTTGGCGTTCAGGCTTTATTGCGGTGGCCATTCTCGCGTCCACCGCCCTGCCGCTGTCTATGGTCAAACAGGATCAAGAAGACAGCCAGAGCAAGGAGCGGATTTACATCAACTATCAAGTGGAAGGTCGCCATAATCTCAATGTGACTGAAGCTATGGTCAATCAAATGGAAGAGTATCTTTATAAAAATAAAGAGGAATTTCATATTGATTCTGTCTACAGCTACTACTCATCCGACGATGGTTCATCAGTGATATTGCTGAAGAAAGACTTGCCTATGCCACTGGATGAGTTGAAAAAGAAAATCCGCAGCGGCTTCCCTAAGTATTCGATCGCCAAACCGCAATTTGGTTGGGGCAATGACAACTCTGGTGTGCGCGTGACGCTCACAGGTCGCTCAACCTCTGAGCTGATTAACTTAAGCGAACAAGTAATCCCTTTACTGCAAAATATCAAAGGAATGCAAGATGTTCGCTCTGAGCTTAACGGTGCGCAACAGGAAGTGGTTATCCGCATCGATAGGCAAATGGCGGCGCGGTTAGATTTAAAACTCAATGAAATCGCTTCGAGTATCTCTATGGCACTGCGTG
This sequence comes from Shewanella sp. N2AIL, assembly GCF_022690845.1. Classification (NCBI taxonomy): domain Bacteria; kingdom Pseudomonadati; phylum Pseudomonadota; class Gammaproteobacteria; order Alteromonadales; family Shewanellaceae; genus Shewanella; species Shewanella sp. N2AIL. Next base: position 74,584 of record NZ_JALBYT010000010.1, read on the forward strand.
GTTCACCGTTGCGCTCATTCCGTCACGATCCTAATGGCGAACTGCGCATCGAAATGGCCTATGAAAAAGAGTGGCAAAAGTCGCTCGAAAAACTCAAGCAGTTACCGATAGTGCGCATCGACCAAAGGGTGTACACCTTGGATAACTTAGCGAAGATTGAGATCCAACCTCGCTTCGATACGATCAAGCACTTTAATCGCCAAACCTCTTTATCGATTGGCGCTAACTTAGAAAACCTCACCACGGAAGAAGCGCAAACTAAGATCAAGCAAGTGATGGAAAATATCCATTTCCCTAATGGTTACGACTATTCATTACGCGGTGGATTTGAGCGTCAAGATGAAGATCAGAATGTGATGGCAACCAATATGCTATTGGCTGTCGCGATGATTTATATCGTCATGGCGGCGCTGTTTGAATCGCTGTTATTACCGACGGCGATTATCACTTCAATCCTATTTTCGATCACAGGTGTATTCTGGGCGCTGTTTATCACGGGCACGCCTATTTCTGTGATGGCCATGATAGGCATTTTGATTTTAATGGGAATTGTGGTGAATAACGGCATCGTTCTGGTGGATCAAATTAACCAGATGACGCCGGATCTCGACAAATTGTCCGCCACCATTCGAGACGTGTGTATCACGCGCTTACGGCCAGTATTGATGACAGTGGGCACCACAGTGTTGGGCTTAGTTCCACTGGCGATGGGTGATACCCAAATTGGTGGCGGCGGCCCGCCATATTACCCCATGGCAATCGCCATTATTGGTGGCTTGTCGTTCTCGACATTGACTAGCTTGTACTTAGTGCCTTTGTGCTACCAAGCCTTGTATCGAATGCGCCATCGTGCCGCTATTCGTTTAGGCCAAGCCGACCGCGTAGCTCAAAAACTGCTCCCTTGGACAGTGTAGTCAACCGGCACAACTGAATTTGCTTTTGAAGCAAATGACATTGAAACAATGAACCAAAAGGCTGCAGCGCAGCCTTTTCTATTTATGAATCGAACCAGAACATCTTACAACACTCATTGCTGCGACATACTACGGCGACAAATTACTGCGGCAAAATCCTAAAACGGATCATAAACAATTGCTCAAGACCGGGGTAAATCTCGGCAATCACATCGCGTAACTGTGACAGAGTCATATTCTCTTGTTTGGCATGCACTTTGGTGAGCTCAGTTAACTTTACTGGCGTGACATCGATAATCTGGATATCACAAAACCAGCGGTCCGTTTCGAAGGTGGACACAGGTAGAATTTGCCCCGCTATCACATGGGACTCGGCTTCATCGCGCAGGGTAATGGTTTTCGAACCACTTAAGATATCGTGTTCAAAACGCTCGAAAAAAGTGATTTTAGTGAGTAACACAGCTTTTCCTCAGATTGTACATAAGCAATAAAAAATGACATTGGCGTCAGTTTATCGAACGAATCATGCGGGGCAATATAATGGCTTTTAACGCCTACTGACAGCAGGTAGCGCAAAATACTCGACATCGATTGCACTCATCCCTGTACTGCCCATTGAGTCAAACTCCCGTGAAAACGCGCTATTGCAAAATTGACCGCCAAAAAGTTGCGGTTCTTTTCGACAGTTTTCAATAAAACAATTCAGCAAAACATAGTCAGTTAGCTCAGATTGAGTTAGAATCCGCCCTCAATTGAGCCCTTGGCCTCATATTCCTGCGCATAGCGGGTGCGAAACGAAATTAGAGACGTCATGAACAAGAAACAAAAGATCATCAAGAAAATTGCTAAACGCGCTAAGGCCAGACTGAATAAAGTCGACCCAGTGACTATCGGCTCGCCAGCAAAATCAGGTTACATCTCTAAGGCCGAACGCGCAAAAATGGCGGCATTAGAAGCCACGACTGAACAAGTCGAAGGCCAACAAGACGCGCCAAGCATTGAAGAATAAGCAGTACTGAAGAATAAGCAGTACTGAAGAATAAGCGTACCGCAGAATAACGCTTTCTAGCGGCGTATTGTTGTGCATTGTTAACCCGACTAGATTAACTGCAAACGCCGCTTCAAACAAAAATGCCACAAGCAATCTTGTGGCATTTTGTTTTTCTGTGTTCCTAAGTTCGCGCTGCTAGCCGGCTTTGGCAAACCACATAGCCTCTAAAGTCAGTGCGGCTTTTTACCTTCTTCCAAATACGTTATCGGCAATACCGACTCACTCTCTTGCTCCTCGGTTAATTGCGCCATCTGCACGCAAGAAGATGAAAGTGGATTGGTCGCACTCGGCAGGTTCTCCGCCACACAGTTCGCGATTTCCTCCTCTTCACTCAGCGCAACATTACGGGGAGCGGCATTGATGCCGCCGACATTCGCCATCGCAGGCAACTGGGCCTGCGCCGCCACTTTATCCACTAAACGGTAGGCAACCCACACACCTAAGGTGCCAAACAAAATAGACCCTAATATTTGCCCAATCAATACGCCATAAACCCCGCCCCAGAGTGCACCAAAATACACAAAAGGTACTGTGCCTAAGGTGGCTTTACCGACGTTAAATAGGGTGGAATATTTAGCCTTGCCGAGGTTGTTAAAGGATGCATTCGCCACGAATAAAATCCCCGAAAAGATAAAGAAAACCGCAATATAACTACAGAAAAAGTGGATAAGATCGGCGCTATCGCCCTTCATATCAAACACATTGACCAAATGTGACTTAAGCGCGAACAGCAACAGAGACATTACCAGCACATACACAGCACAAAACTGGATGGCACGAGTTAAACTCTCGCGCACTCGGTCAAACTGTCCCGCACCAAAATTTTGACCAACAATAGGGCCAATCGCACCCGAAAGCGCGAAGATCATCCCAAAGGTCACAGGGATTAAACGCCCTAATACCGCCCAGCCCGCCACGTAAGCGTCACCGAAATCGGCAATGGCTCGGGTCACAAAGGCATTACCGATGGGCGTTGCCACATTGGTTAACATCGCAGGTCCCGCAATGGCAAAAATGGGTTTAAGATCGGCGACAAAGTGTGCCTTATCGAAATGACCTAACAACTTATGCTTAACCACAACGCCGCGGCCAGCAATTAAAAATACCGCCACCCGCGCTAAAACGGATGCCAATGCCGCACCTTCTATCCCCATGGCGAACAAGAAGATAAAAATCGGGTCGAGTACAGCATTAACGCCGCCGCCCGCTAAGGTCGACATCATGGATAACTTAGCATCACCCACGGCGCGCAAAGCCCCGCCGAGCGCCATCGCAAGACAAATAAAGGGCAAGGAAGGCACTAAGATATACAAGTAGCTGGCAGCGAGCTCAGCCGTATGGCCACTTGCGCCCACTAAGGCAACCAACTCAGGGATGAAAGTAGTGACCACGCCGGCCACCAGCACGCTAATCAGCGTTGTCACAACAGCGCTATTGAGCAATAGCCGCTTTGCTAACACCACATCTTTTGCGCCAATCGAGCGAGACACTAAAGCGCCTAAAGCAATTGATAAGCCTATCCCAATGGATGTCGTGAAAAAGGAGATGCTGCCAGCATAACCCACAGCCGCAGCAAGCTCATGCTCCCCCAATAAGCTCAGGAAAAAGATATCCAGTAAATCCACCACAAATAAGGCAGAAATCCCCACAGCGGCGGTCGAACTCATCACTAAGATGTGGCGTAATATGGGGCCTTCAACAAACTTGGCTTGCGTCATACGAGTGTTTTACCTGCAAAAAATAATAAGTGTCAGCCAACGCTATGACTAAGCGCCTTTTTCAACGGGGGCATCTAGGCTATCTAACTCGCATCCGCAGCGGCTACAGTACATGGCATCAAGATCGTGACCGGTTTTATGGCATTGATTGCACGAGCGTAAATCTCGATGACGCCCTACTTCTTGGGAGATCTCCGCAGTTAAAATCCCCGTTGGGATCGCAATAATCGAGTAACCAATCAGCATAGTAAAAGCCGCAATCGCCTGTCCTAATCCCGTTTTAGGGGTGATATCACCGTAACCGACAGTGGTAATAGTCACAATTGTCCAGTAGACAGATTTAGGTATTGAACTAAAACCATTATCAGGCCCTTCAACCACATACATTACCGCACTGAGCACCATAACGATCAAACTGACCGAGAAGAAAAATATAAAGACCTTACGACTCGACTGCATCATGGCTCTAAGCAACACATTCCCTTCACTCAAATAACGCAGTAATTTGAGTACGCGGAAAATCCTGAATAACCTGAGAATTCGGATGACTAAGGTAAAGTTAGCGCCAGGGATCAGTAACGCCAGATAACTTGGCAATACAGATAACAAATCGACTATGCCATAAAAGCTGCGGGCATATAACACGGGATGAGTCGCACAATACAAACGTAGGCCATATTCAAGGGTGAATATAATCGTAAAGACCCACTCCAAGACGCGAATAATCTGCCCGTATTCACGATGAAACACTTCTACCGTATCGAGAAATACTAGAGCGACACTCAGCACAATGCACACCATTAAGGCGATATCAAAATAGCGGCCAGCGGGGGTATCAGTGCCAAAAATAATGGTGCGTAATTGACGTTTTAGTGGGCTTTCGGATTCGATATTTTCAGACATAAAAGCTTTTACTTCCTTGCAACAAACTGACTAACACAGGGATTACAGTATAAATATGCCACGAGTCTGCCATGCAATTGCATTCAGCTCAAAATTATCTACTCACAGCAAGATAAAATTGCGGTATGATGCCGAAAAAAGCCAACAACTAGTGTTAATTTTCGAGGAATTCATGCGCGCCACCCTACTTTCCACATTGACCACCCTCACAGTGACTATCGCGGCACTCGTTTCACCCGGATTACATGCCTCAGGCATGGGTAAAGTGGATCTTGTGGTGATCACAAAATCCGAATCCAGTATGGCTTTATTGCGCGATGGCAAAATACTCAAACAATATCGCATTGCCATGGGTGACTTACCCGCAGGACACAAATTAAAGGAAGGCGATCAACGCACACCACAGGGACGTTATACCCTAGATTATAAAAAGCCCGACAGTGCCTATTATAAATCGATCCATATTTCCTATCCCAATGAAGAAGATAAACTCAGAGCCAAAGCCTTAGGCATTAGACCCGGAGGCATGATCATGATCCACGGTCAGAACCCTAAGTCGCCGTTGCCGCCAGAACAAGCCCAGCAATACAACTGGACCGACGGTTGTATCGCGATAACCAACGCCGAAATGGATGAAGTGTGGAAAGTGGTCGATGAAGGAACGCCAATTGAAATTTGGCCGTAACCTTAGCCGACTTAGCCATGGCAACACGCCGAATAGATAATGTCACAACATCAAACACGCCCAGCTTATGGGCGTTTTTATTTAGCCATTTACATCATATCGTTAGCTGTATTATCCCCGTGATTTTGTGTAAGGGATAAAAACTAACGGCAATACACATGCCTTGGAGCCTATATGTCATCATCCAATGAAGCTGCCACGCCGCAGAGCACAATCATCAGCTATGAGCAATTAACCCAAAGCTGGCCCGCCTTCGAAGCACAAATTTTAGCCTTGCTTGAAACCTTAGACTTAGCGGATAAAGCACTGGTTTGCGATCATGTCGCGCTGCGTGTCAATTCCATCGCCAGTGCCGATGCCCTGCGCGATGCCTTTAGCTGCGTCGGTAAGATCATTTCAGACAACATCATCAATGGCCGTACGATTCTGATCATCGAACTGGATACCCCACTCACGCTCGGTCAATTTAGCATTGCCTGTGTTGAACTTCCCTACCCCAGCGACAAAGTCTATCCGCAGGAAGGCTGGGAACACATAGAGCTAGTCATTGATTCAAAAGCGACAGAGTGCGATACCCTGAGTCAAGATTTGCTCGCCCTGTGTCCCAAACTCAGCGCTTTGCTACCATCAGAACAGGCTGCTGAGCCTGTTCCGTCAAGCTCACTAGGCTTGAACTCACAAGGCATAGCATCCCTTGCTGGGATAAAAATTAAGATGAGCTCGCCCAAAGGGGATAAAGAGCGTTTAGCCAATCCGACTATCGCCTTTAAACGCGATGATGTGTGCATTAAAGTGCATCCCCATGGCATAAAAGCGGTGATCGCCAGCGAGCAAACGTAGCGGGAATATTTTAGGCGGGCTTAAAATCTGAAAGAAGAGAACACTGAGCTTACATTTCTATTGGCACTTGCCGCACTCGCCTTAGCGAATACCTGAATTAAAATCTGAATTAAAAACTAAGTCAAAAACTAAGTCAAAAACTAAGTCAAAAACTAAGTCAAAATCGAAGATAATGCCTAAGTGATGACCTGAGCTGATGACTATTTAATCAGACTCAGTGTTCAGATTATTTTTAGGCCCGTTTTTTGGTGGTTTTGTCAAAAATTGCCAAAATTAAATCTAGAAAACAGCATATTTAGCGTAACTTAGGATGTATAACTCGCAGATGCCATCAGGCACACATTATCGAGTCCACTTGATGGATTAGATGTGCAAACAGAGGATCGCCAATGAAGCCACACAAGAACGAAGCGCAAATATTGAAGTTCGCCATGGAAATCGGCGTGGGCTATGCCAAAAAACGCGGATATGCGGACTTCGACAAGGGCATCTCGCCCAAAGACAAAGTGGAATGTATTTACCGTTTATTGGTCACCGACAACTTAATCCAGCCACTGGCCAAAGATAAAGAAGATGGGCCAAACATGAAACACAAACTGATTTTGTGGATCACCCGCCAGCTACCCGCCGATCATCCATTATTGAAGTAATCTTTTTAAGCTAATCGGTTGAAACTCATTATCTGTAAACGGACAGTTCAAACGAGTCTAGAAAAATCCAACTCACTGAGTGCTAACGATAAGAATCATAAAAAATGGCGCATCATTGCGCCATTTTAGTGTGTAAGAACTGTATATCGTATCTAGCCCTTTTTAGCCACTTTGTTAGCTTTCTCATTCGCCAGCACAGTTGCCATGGGCGGCACTATGGTCGTGGGATCGAGGCGCATTTGATACCAGTTCACTCGCCAATCTAAGTGCGGTCCATTCGCACGACCTGTTGCGCCCACCTCTGCCACGGCTTGACCTTGCTTAACCACTTCACCCGCATTGACGTACAGCTTACTCAAGTGCAAAAAGCTCGAACTCACGCCGTAACCATGATCGATCACCATAGTCCCACCCGAATAAAACATGTCGGGCACAGACAGACTTATCACACCATCAGCCGGCGCCACCACTACAGTGCCCGTTTTTGCCGCCACATCCACACCAAAGTGTGGATTACCGGGTACGTCATTATAAATACGTTGGCTGCCGTAAACACCGGAAATACGCCCCGTCAGCGGCCAAATAAACTCCTGTAAAAAGGCCGTTTGCTCGCTAAATGTTGCCCGTGCCGCTTTGACCTGCGCCGTGTCTTTCGCCGCTCTTTCATGCGCGACGGGATCGGGCTTCATGATCTTAGAACTAATGCCCTTGACACTTTGAATATCGTACTCACGCTTGGCCAAAGTTAAAGGCTTAACCTCAGTCAAACCATCGGGATAAACCAAGGTTAATTGCTGGCTCAGTTCGCCATCGCGATCAAAACCAAAGGCAAAATGACCGTCGGGCGTAACCTTGATGGCTTCACCATTTAAGCTAATCTGAGTGCCCGCTGGCGCTTGACCACGCATTAATGCGCCTTGCTCTAGCTTGCCTTGCAAACTTACCGCTGCTTGCACATGAGGCGCCATAAGCACTAAGCCCAAGGTTAACCATGCCGTTAAACGACTACCCAACATCATATTTGTTCTCAAAACGTTTCCCAAACCAATAGTTTCCAAAATCTGAGTTCCTAATATTCTATTATCGGGCATCTTAGCCTCGAACATCATAGCCCTAAACATCTTCACAAAAAATCTTATCGATGGTCAACTTGGGACAAGGCCAAATGAATGCGTTCTGCACGACACTAACGCATCACCAGCACATCACTGACTCATCACCAACTCTGAATCGCTAAACACTGACCAATTAAACATGTGTGCCACGTTAACCTAACCCGCCATAAAAATCGATCTACAGCGGCGTAAATAGCTAATGCTGTATTGCATACAATAGCAATCGCGCTTTATCTAAGGTTATGAAGACACAAAAAAGCCCCGACAATCTGCCGAGGCTCTTTCAGCAAGTAATTTATATTTACTCGACTCTATTTACCCAAACTTAGCGCTTATCCCTTAGACACAATAGCGCCTTTACCCACACCTTCAAATGCCACCACTTTAAACTGACTTCCGGGCACTTTAGCGACGAGTGTCGTGGCAATATAGTCGGCTAACAACTCAACCGTCGTGTCGTGGGGAATTAAATCACAGCCTTCCTTTGGCATCGCCAATTGGAAATCCCCTTGGGGCGCTTGGTAATGGAAACCATAATGGCTGTCGTCGGTGATCCGCGTTTGCGACGATAAATTCAGGGTGTCAACAGAAACCAAATCCTCTTCACTGCCTAAATAAATATCGTGCCAGCGCTTGGCCCAATACTCATCCCACTTTGGTGCTGGGCTGCCATTCTCAAACACATGAATTGGGCTACGATGTCCATGGGCGATACGCTGGCAATTACCATCATGTTTACGTAAACCATGGCTGTAATGATAATAAGGCGTATCGAGGATTTCATGTCTCAAGGTGAGAGTGATCCCTTCGACATTCTTAGGTAAGGCTTCGCGTAACGCTTTCTGTAAAAAAGCATTCACGCTTGGAATATCAATTTGTTCGGTCGGCACTAAGGCAAAGGCTTGGGAAGGACAGGCCAAATGGATTTCACCTAACTGGCTATCAAAATCCATCCACACTCTATCGCCCTGTTGCTGCCAACGCACACTGCTGCAGGCCGTAGGCACGAGTAAACGATGATCGGCCACCGCATCTATGGTCTGCTTGATGGTGCGTTTCACCTTAGCAAAATCGAGCACCATGTTTTGCTCGTCTAATCCGCCCTCAAGCAGAACATCGACAATCCAACTCTCTCCCACCATGCCGCGCTTTGGGCACAAATAGGAAAAATCGATCACAGTTAAATCTTTGACAAACAGTTGCATTAACGCTCCTCGGCAGAAAAACAGTCCACCTACTTAATTTGAAAGCACCACTTAGCGATGGCCGAGCGTGCTAACTTGAGTACCCAAAACGAGTAAACTCAACATGAATGGAGATTCTAATCAATTCCGCCGCTTGTCGCGACAAATGAATCAGCTCTGCCGCAAATTTGTATTGGGTTGAGTCTCTATTTTTGTATCAGGTACTCAAGCCAAGTATTGCATTAACTCTAACAAAAAGTGCATTTGCCCAAAAATGAGTCCGCCATTTCAACGCTAACGCTGCCAATATCCCACGCCTTAACACGCCCGCGTCCAGGATTTTGCTTGTTTGGGTTTATCACTACCTTAATCATGCGAGATATTAATCGAGAAAATAGGGTAATCATCAGATATTGATAGACAAAAAAGTCACTATGCATCGACCTTGCCGATTAACAGATAAAACCCTAACCGAAACAGGATTCAACCTAGCAAAATAACACAGTCAAAACAGCGAATGAGATCGCAAAAGCTTAATCCGCAACAGCGATAGACCCAATCGAAACAAGGTGTTATCAATTATTAACATTAACCACTACCATCCCCTTGTAAGCCACAATTTAATTAAGGTTATACAGGGAAAACAAGATGACCAAACTCACGTCTATTGCTATTTTCATTGCGGGTATTTTCGCCAGTGCCCATGCCATCAGTGCTGAACCCATCGAAGTCATTACAGCAGCCAAGATCACTGAGCCTGAAAAAGTTGAATTAGGTAAAATGCTATTCTTCGAACCAAGGCTATCCAAATCGGGCTTTATCTCTTGTAACTCTTGCCATAATTTATCCACTGGTGGTGTCGATGCTCTGCCAACGTCTATTGGTCATCATTGGCAGGAAGGCCCAATTAACTCACCCACAGTGCTTAATGCCGACTTTATGCTGGCTCAATTTTGGGACGGTCGTGCCAGTGATTTGAAAGAACAAGCCGCGGGCCCTATCGCCAACCCGAAAGAGATGGGCTTTACCCATGAGCTCGCAACTGAAACTATCGCCTCTATGCCCGCCTACCGAGCGCACTTCGCCAAGGTCTATGGCGATGAAAAAGTCACAATTGACCGTTTAACCGATGCGATTGCCACCTTTGAAAAAACCTTAGTCACCCCTAATAGCCCCTTCGATCAATTTCTTCTGGGCAAGCAAGATGCCATCAGCGCGAATGCCAAAGCGGGTTACCAACTCTTCAAGGATAAAGGTTGCGTGAGTTGCCATAACGGCCCCGCAGTTGGTGGAACCATGTATATGAAAATGGGACTCATCAAACCGTTCCACACCAATAACCCAGCAGAAGGTCGTAAGGGGGTCACAGGTAAAGAAGCTGATAAATATGTGTTTAAAGTGCCTACACTACGCAATATTGAGCTCACCTATCCCTACTTCCATGATGGCAGCGTCTGGACCTTAGAAGAAGCGGTGAATACCATGGCAGACATTCAATTGGGGCAAAAACTCTCTGACCAAGAAGTGAAAGAAATGGTCGCCTTCCTTGAAGCCTTAACAGGCGAACAGCCACAAATCACGCTGCCGATTTTGCCACCATCGAATAAAGATACGCCACGTCCAGTGCCATTTAGCTCCAATAATTAACATAGGCAACGAGTCACTGACTAAGAAGTTCTCACTTAGAAACTGAGTCAGCGCGACACTTAGTGATTTGGTGATTAGGTTAGCAAAAGGCCGAGAGTAAAAACTCTCGGCCTTGGGTTATTCGTTCGCTTAAAAAACGATGGATTAATTAAGTGCTATTCGCCTTTAAGACGACGGTCGAGCTGATCTTTCAAGTTAGCTGGCACGCCTTTGATTAAAATCGTGTCCGAAATGGGATCGTAAATCACCCGTTGGCCTAAGTGGCCGCCATCAAAACTTAACGTTACGCCGCCGCCAGTACCTGAAAACTTCTTCAATTGGCGCAGGGTTGATTTATCGGCCGGAAACTCTTCATCGAGATCATAACTGCCGCCACGGGCAAAATCGTAGAAAGAATCCATACCTTGATCGGCTAACTCATCGGCCAAGTCTTTGATCTCGATGTCAGCGCCTTCATCGAAGCGCTCACTGCAATATTCAAACACTTTATTACGGCACTGCTGGCGCTCGTCTTTCGTCAGCTCACTGCTGGCAACAAAATCTTCAACCGCATTCATTAAGGTTTTGTTTTGCGCCTTAGTGTTAACGCCTTCGACGCAGCCCATAAAGTCGAGGAAAAAGTCGGCCACTTTACGTCCCGCGCGGCCACGGATAAAGGAAATGTATTTACGCGAGTCTTTATCAGCTTGCCACTCGGTTAAATCGATACGCGCCGCCAGTTGGATATTGTTTAAATCCAAATGATTATTTTGCGACAGTTCCATATCGTCTAATACTGTCATCGACGACTTAGCACTTAATAAAGCCACAAACAAATAATCGCTGGTGATGCTGGTATAGCAAGACATCAACAGGAAACCGCCTTGACTGAAGTCGTATTTCGACAATTCTTCTTGCAGTAATTTACTGGCTTGACCGGAAAATTCCACAAACCCTAAATCGCCGCCACGGTATTGAGTTAGCGCATTGGCAAAGGCGGGATTCGCCTCACCGTCGTCACCATGGATACCAAAATAGCCAAAACCTTTACCGGCCTTTCCCGTATAAGTCTGATGCAGCTCATCGAGCATCATCTCGACCGCCTGACCGTTCAGCAGAGGTTGAGGACGCAAACGGCAGCGTAATTGCCCCTGACTGTCCTGAGAAATCTCGTGAATAATTGCGTGTTCGATGTTAATACTCATAAGCCCTGATAGTGATACTGGGATAAATCCGCTATTATATGCCGCTAATCCATTCCAAAGTGAAACATTTTTTGATTATGGCAATCCAATCGAAATACTCAAACACCCAAGTTGAATCATTAATCGCCGAAATATTGGCTGTGTTAGAAAAGCATAAAGCACCGACAGACCTGAGCCTGATGGCATTGGGTAACTGCGTGACAAACCTGCTAGAACGTAAAGTGCCAAGCGAATCGCGCCAAGCCGTGGCCGAACAATTTGCAAAAGCACTCGCACAATCGGTTAAATCCCAGTAAGTTAACTGGGTAATAATCGTCAAAAGAATATAAGATACAAGGTCTTTTAGGAATAAGCGGATCACTATGGTCGAGCGAAAAAAGCAAATGAGCCGCGATCGGGTTTCCCGGCTCATCAACTGGGGACATTGGTTCGCCTTCTTCAATGGCATATTAGCCATGATAGTCGGCAGCCGATATCTTGGCAGCGTGGGTTATCCAGAAACTTGGTATGGCTGGGTTTATCTAAGCGTCAGCACTATTGGTCAGTTTAGCTTTCTCGCCTTTATCGCCTATTTGATCTGTCTGTTCCCACTGACCTTGATATTGCCATATTCGAAGATATTAAGAGGCGTCGCGGCGGTGATCGCGACCCTAAGTCTCTGTATCTTATTGTACGATACGATTGTTTACGCCGATTACGGCATGCACTTGAGCCCCTTCGCCTTCGATTTGGCCTGGGCGGATCTCAATGCCCTGCTCCATGGCACTTCCTATATCGTCACGCCACTCGCCATTATTGCTATTGAGCTTACGGCAGCGAACTTTTTGTGGAAGCGAATAGAGAAAATCCAAAAACTGAATTTAGGCAATAAAGTCATCACCTTAGTGGGTATCTGTTTTGTCAGTAGCCACTTGATCCACATTTGGGCCGATGCCGCCGATATCACTGAAATTACCCGTTTCGATGATACTTATCCTTTATCATACCCTGCGACAGCGCGCTCCTTTATGGAAAGTCACGGTATTGATGGCTCGTCACAAGGTGACGATGTCAATCACAATACCAGTGTACTCAATTATCCAGAGCAACCACTGACCTGCCAAGCTGACACTAAAATCAATGTGTTGATGATCACCATCGATAGTTTGCGTGCCGATATGGTCGATGGCAAAAGCATGCCATTCTTGCAGCAATACACTGAAAGTAACCAGTCTTTTACCCAGCATTTCAGCGGCGGCAATCAATTTAGAACCGGCATGTTTTCGCTACTCTACGGCCTGCAAGGCAGTTATGGCGATGCGCGAATTTTTAATAGCACCAGTCCGCTAATGACCCGAAGCTTCCAGCAAGCGGGTTATGAACTGGGATTGTTCCTGCCAGAAACCAATCTTAATTTGCGTTCGTCACAGGCAATGTTTAATGACTTCAATCCTGTGATAGCTAAAGAAACCAATGGCAGCGCCGATGCCGACTTGCACACAGTGGCCAGTTTTAACGAGTGGCACAGCATCCAAAATAAACCTTGGTTTGCGCTCGTTAATTTAAAAGCGCCGGAAAATTTCGATACTCCTGTGGGTTTCCTTGGCATTGAAACCGTGAAAGCCAATCCCGACCTTATGCCAGCGCAAAAGGTACTGTTTAATCAATATCGCCAATCACTGTATTTTGTCGATCAACAACTTAAGGCAATGCTGGCCAATGTGCCCAACGACACTTTAGTGATTATCACTGGGGTAAATGGCAAGATGTTCACCAGTAACAGTGACGAAGCGAATCGCAACCTGTCACCACAGAGTGTCAAAGTGCCCTTAGTGATCCACTGGCCTAATACGGGCGCGTCTAAGGTCAAATACCGCACCAGCCATTACGGCATAGCGCCGACTTTGATGACCCACGTGCTCGGCTGCACCAATAACACCACAGATTACAGTGCTGGCCGCAGCTTATTGCAACCGAGTAAAGAAACGTGGATCTACATAGGTGATAGCCGTATTTTTGCAATCTATCAAGAAGCGGAAGTGACAGTGATTGACCGCCACGGCAAATACCGTATTTACGATGAAAACTATGAACATAGGCTCAATAAGAAAATGAGTGCGCCTGAGTTGATTGAAGTGATGCGCGAAGGTCGACGTTTCTATAATCACTAATCTTCATCCTCTGCTTGAAGAAGCCCCACTCCCTGCGGATTGGGGCTTTTTTATTCCCTACACGGCAGGATGAGTGCCTAAAAGTCAGAGTCTAGTTCTCAATACCGCACTAATCCCAGCTCAAAGCTCACTATAAGAGATTAATATCAGAGTACAGTATCTGAGTCTGAGTCTGGGTCTGATATAAGCTACAGCCGCGCGGTGCCTTCAACCTAAATATGGTGTATTCACAAAGCAAAAAGCCGCTATCCATGGATAACGGCTTTTAAGACTTAGGCTGAATCTTGAGGCCTGCTTTACCTTGTACACAATCAAGCCTGTTATCTATCATGCATAAACGATAAAAGTCAGCTCACTCTCAAGTTAACTCGCAATTATGCCAGTTCAGAATAATGTCAGCTCGCAATCACGTCAGCTCAAAATCAATCGGCTTTAACCGTGGAATAACGCTCTAACCAATGGGCGTAAGATGCGGGTAATACCCATGATGGGCGCGCTATCTTTAAGGTTTGTGCCGCTTGATATGGCCAATGTGGATTCGCCAAAAAGGCTTTACCTATCATCACTAAATCCATTTGTTCATCTTCAATAGCCGCATTGGCGTGCAGTGGATTATCCATGCCCCACGACGTCGCAACAGGGAAACCCTCTTCTTGGCGAACCCGCGCAGCAACAGGTGCTAAGAATGCCGGGCTCCATGGAATATTTGCCGTCGGCGTAGAGAAGCAAATGCTGACGTTTAACATATCGAGCCCAGCTTGTTTAAATTGCTTCACCAAGGCGATTGATTCAGTTAACGTTTCTTCATCTTTATGGTCAAATTCAATCACACCAAATCGCGCCGTTAAGGGTAAATGCTGTGGCCAAACGTCTCTTACCGCTGCAACCGTTTCGAGCAAAAAGCGTCCCCGCCCTTCTGCACTGCCACCATATTGGTCGGTGCGTTCATTGGCATAGGTTGAGAAGAAACTCTGGGCTAAATAACCGTGGGCGAAATGCAGCTCTAACCATTCAAATCCTGCCGCTAAAGCCCGTTTTGCCGCCGCCACAAAGTCTGCTTTAACGCGCTCAATGTCTTCAATCGTCATAGCCGTTGGAACTTTAGGTAAGTTTGCACCGAAAGCAACGGCAGACGGCGCAATCGGTTGCCAGCCTTGTCCTTCACCATTGGGAATATGATCATCGCCTTCCCACGGAATATTGGCGCTCGCTTTACGGCCCGCATGACCAATTTGAATCCCCGCCACTGCGCCGGCATTTTTAATCGCGCAGGCTACCTTAGCGAGGCCTTGGGCTTGCTCGTCATTCCACAGTCCGAGGCATTTTGGGGTAATACGTCCTTCAGGAGAAACCGCAGTGGCTTCAACCACAACAAGACCCGCTCCGCCACGGGCAAGGCTAGTGTAATGCACCTGATGCCAGTCGTTGATGAGTCCGTCCGTGGCTTGATATTGGCACATGGGCGCAACGGCAATACGATTTTTGAGGGTAATGTCTTTAAGTTTGAAGGATGAAAATAGATCGGCCATAGGTGTTTCCTGTGTCAAATAGAATCAAAAAGGAATGGAATACTGAATGACGACAGACTAGCCTTATCATGCCATAATTAAAAGCACGCACAGATTATAGAGTTGATAAAGTTTGCTTATGATAAATCCACAGTGGTTACACACCTTTGCGGTTCTGGTCGAGAAAGGTAACTTCACCCGAACCGCCGAAGCCATAGGTATCACCCAAGCGGCAGTGAGCCAACATATCAGTCGCTTAGAAGAAGAATACGGCACACTGTTTTTACGCCGCCCCCGTCAACTTGAAATCACTCCGATTGGCGAAAACCTGCTGACCTACGTTAAAGACGTCGAATGCGCGCAAAAACGCTTACAGCAGAAACTGATCCATGATGATGCTGAGGTCGGCGACATTAGCCTTATCACTCCGGGGAGCATTGGTTTAACACTCTTTCCGCTATTAATCGAACTACAACAGGCGTTTCCGGCGTTAAACATTCGCCACCGTTTTGCCCCTGACAGTGAAATAGTCGCCTCGGTATTAGCCAATGAACATGAAATCGGCATGGTGACCTTAAAACCTTCCGATCCTCGCATTCACAGCACGCATTTCACCGAAGAGCCGCTTGAACTCGTCGTACCTGCGTGCCACAAACAAAATGAATGGGTTGATTTACAACGGCTAGGGTTTATCTCCCATCCCGATGGCGAGGCCATGGCAACTCGGCTGCTTAGCCGTAAATATCCAAGTCATCCCGGTATTCAAGACATTCCCTGTAGGGGATTTACCAACCAAATCAGCCTGATCCTCGAACCTGTCGCAAAAGGGCTCGGATTTACAGTCATCCCGCAATACGCCCGCAAAGCCTTTGAACGACAACAAGATATCTATGTTGTTGAATGTGGCAGCCAAGTTGTAGACACCATTTGGCTTATCCACCGCGCGGAATGGCCCTTGTCACGCAGAGCCCAAAAAGCGATCGCGTTTTTAAAGGGCAAGATATAGATAGGGCTCAGCGGCTACTGGCTACTGATTGATATCCAATTCATTATGGATCAGTACTACGCACTGGGAAGCAAACAACATCTTTGGCCCAAGGCTGATCTTTTGCGCGCCGAGTCGTTTCAAAGTATTAAAACTTTTCTTCGGCATAGGAATGTGATCGGTCAGCAAAAAGCACGGATTGCCCACAAACTCCTGCTCACGGATAGAAGTGCCCTTCTTATCCATCATAAATAATTGATAATCGACCGCGAGGTCCTGCACCAGCTTTTCAAAACTGATGGTGCTCACAGTAATGCCCTCATCCACAACGCGAGTTTGCTCTTTCGTCATGCCCCGAGAAATATCTAAGGCCTTGGCAATTTTCGTCAGCAAAGCTTGTTCGTGAAAACCGCCAATATGGCAAATATTTCGAGTATCAAAGCAAATAGTGCGGGAAAAATCATGGGTACTTTCTAACACTAGATAAACGACAACATCGTTTCGATGAGACTGAGCCACAAAGATAGTGTTCATCAGGGTATGAGCCAAAATCTCGGTGTGCGCCTCTTGGCCGACAGAAGCCAAAAACAACTGACTGTCAGTAGGTGCAGATCTTGCTCGTAAAACAAACGCGCGCATAGGTAAATGTCCTACTCAATAATCACTTAAATAATAAATGGCGAATGCATATAATTTGGTCGGTATGAAAGTATTCGAACCTCCACTCCCTTGTACTCTATGACAGTAAGCCGATTAATCATAACCTGCTAAATTTAAACATAAATTATATGATTTTGCACGTTTTAATTACCTCAACAATTTATGTACACTTACACGAAAATACGATATCAAGGCGACAAGTACAGCAAATTGAGCGAATTCAAACAAAATAACATCCTATTAGTTGTAATCAATTTCGGATAACAACGAATGGGCATTAGGGAATACCTGCATTTCCCGATTAAACAATGCTCTAGCTCGGTGGCCATACGTGCAGGAATCACTCAGGACGTCACCTTTCCTATAGATAATTCCAACATCCAAACAAATTAAGAAAGGGGCTCTAAACTTGCCTTAACAGGCCAAGAAAGGACGAATATTGTTCCTCCACGACCCGATGGCTGGCAGGCCACGTGGCCGCCGTGAGCTTCAGCTATTGTTTTAACCACTGCGAGACCGAGTCCACTGCCACCACTTTTTCGAGAGCGAGACGGATCTACTCGGCGAAATGCTTCGAATACGTAGCTTGCTGCCTCATCAGGGATACCAGGGCCTTCATCTTCGACGCTGAGATAACAGCTTGCCCCCGAGCGGTAAAATCGTACAGTCAAAGTGCCAGGATCAGCATGCTGGCGTGCATTTTCCAGCAGCGCCATCAGCGCCTGCCGTATTCGTATAGCATCACAGTAAACTTTAAGTCTTGTATCAAGTTCCTGCTTCAGTATGAGTCCCTTAGCGTCTAACACCGCAGCGAAAGTCTCAATCACCGCACTAAGTTCCTCGGCTAAACAGACCTCATCCCGCTGTAACTCTAGATGTCCACTGTCATTGAGGCTCAGCACTCGTAAATCTTCGATCAGGTGATTAAGGCCTTCAACCTGCCGTAACAGTCCCTCGAAGAGCTCACTGCTGGGGCTAAAAACACCTTCCGCTAACCCCTGCAACCGACCACGCAGAATAGTGACTGGGGTACGAAGTTCGTGAGCGATTGCCGCGTTCCAAAACTCCCGCTCGCGAGTCATATACTCTAGGCGCTCGGCCATAGCATTAAAGTCACTCACCAATTGCGCCGTCTCCCCCATCGCATGTTGGTCCATTCGCGCACGCGCGTTAAGCTTGCCTTGGGCGACTTCGCGTAGGCTATATGCCACAGAGTTCAGAGGAGTAAGAATGCGCCGTGACAGGCGAATGGCAACAAATAGCGCCATCCCCAACGCGGCTATGATAGTGCAAACTATCCATAGCATTTCCATCTGAGAAGGCATCCAGGTTTCAGATATACTGCCTGGCAGGTAGGCCACCGCAATGGCATAGAATACATAGGAGCCAAACACTGACAGGAAAATGATGCCTAACGTCATTACTGCTAAGGACTGGATTATTTGCCTGCGCAAACCCGGTGCTTGCCTCATACTTCACCACCAAAGCGATAGCCAACCCCCCAGACACTGAGCGGCACTCCTTGAATATCGAGCGCTTCAAGCTTTTTACGTAACTTACTGATATGACTGTCTACCGTTCGTTCCTGAGTATCGCCCTCAGGCAAGCAATTAATTAACAGCTCCTCGCGGCTAAAAGCACGTTTCGGTGTACGCATCAAGCAAGCGAGCAATTTGAACTCGGTCAAGGTCAGATCCAGTGCCTGCTGCTGACCGTTACAGATTACGCTAGCCTCGTGGCTGTCTAAGTCGATTTGGAACGTGCCGACGCGCAACATTTGGGTATTTATAGGTGTGTTAGTGCGAGCGCGTCGCAGTACCGCCTGCACCCTAGCCACCACTTCGGCGGGATTGAATGGTTTAACCACGTAGTCGTCAGCACCGAGGCGTAATCCCATTAATTTATCAATATCCTGATCAAGCGCGGTAAGCATGATCACCGGCGTGTCACCACGGGAGCGAATTTCATTCAGTACATTCCAGCCATCGAGATTCGGCATCTGTACATCGAGCAGCAATAGATCGGGTTTAAATGCTTGGTGCATAGCTAGCGCTTGGATACCATCGATAGCATGTTGGGTTCGTAGCCCACTGCGCTGCAAATAAGCGATAAGGATATCGGCAATCTCTGCTTCATCCTCTGCAATTAACACCAGTGCCGAAGTCATAGAACTTACGGGCTCATTGAGATTAGCCATGGATTGCCTCAACATTAAAATTGCTAAACTTTATCATCCCCTCCATACATTCTCCACAATGTCTCGAATAATTCGCAATACTGACTCGTCATAATTCAGCATTAGTTCTCTAGCGTTTGATAAAACGCCATTAGTGAGATCGCTGTACATTGAGGAGAGTAGGTTATGTACATCAAACAGCGGCACTTAAGCTTTGTGTTATTTGTAGGAATTGCCGTGTTGGGATTGGTAGGTTGTGATTCAGCAGTACAGGATGAAGAGACAACCGCTCCGGTTCAAGTGTCAGTGATGACATTAGAAAATGAAGAACTATTAGTGACTAAAGATCTGCCCGGTCGTGTCTCTGCGGTTCGCAGCGCTGAGATCCGCGCGCAAATTAGCGGCATAGTGCAAAGTCGTCTATTCGAACAGGGCGCCGAGATAACATCTGGCACTGTGCTATTTCAAATAAATCCAGCGCCATTTAAAGCGGATGTCGATATTGCTGCTGCAGCGTTACAGCGTGCCGAAGCGGTATGGATTCGGGCTCGTCAAGAAGCCGATCGCTTAGCCTCTTTGATACAAACCAAGGCCGTCAGCCAACAAATGCATGACGATGCTATTTCCCTGCGCAATCAGGCTGCCGCAGATGTAGCCCAAACCAAAGCGACGCTGGCACGGCGTCAGTTAGACCTACAGTTTGCCAGCGTCGAGGCACCCATCTCCGGACGTATAGATGAAGCATTAGTGAGTGAAGGTGCATTGGTCTCACCCACCGATGCCACACCCATGGCGAGGATCCAACAAATCAACCAAGTGTACGTTGATGTACGTCTTCCAGCCTCAATGCTCGAAGCGATGCGTCAGCAGGCAAGTTCAGGACTCCCAGAGCTGGCTGTTGAGATCCTAAGCAGTGGTGGTGAGCCTCTTGGCATGCAAGGGCATATCTTATTTTCAGGTATTCAGGTAGATGCAGGTACTGGCGATGTACTGCTGCGCGTACTGGTAGATAACCCGCAGCATAGTCTGTTGCCCGGTCTCTTTGTAAAAGCTCGCATTCCACAAGCTTACTATCCTACGACTCTGAACGTGCCTCAGCAGGCAGTGACTCGCAAGGCTGGTCAACCCCAAGTGTGGGTGCTTGATGAGCAAGCTAAAGTGCAGCCTGTGGCCGTTAAGGTCGATGAATTGGTGGCAGGTCGCTATCACGTAGTATCCGGCCTAACCGCTGGTCAGCAGATAGTTGTTGAAGGTATCGAACGCCTAAGCCCTGCAGCACAAGTGAATGCGCGACCTTGGCAACCCTCTGTCGTTCCTCAGCAACTTAGCGCCGTCGTGCGCTGAATTTGGAGAAGTCGCCATGCCCCAGTTTTTCATCAACCGCCCAGTATTTGCTTGGGTGATAGCCTTATTTATCGTACTGATTGGCGTCATCGCCATTCCCAAATTACCCATATCCCGCTACCCATCAGTGGCACCCGTGTCGGTGAGCATTTATGCCGCTTATCCTGGAGCCACGCCACAGACACTTAATGACTCTGTAGTAAGCCTTGTCGAGCGTGAACTATCGGGGGTAAAAAACCTACTGTACTTCGAATCATCGGTGGACAGCTCGGGCAGTGCACAAATAACCGCCACCTTCAAACCAGGCACTGATGCGGAAATGGCCCAAGTT
This sequence comes from Shewanella sp. N2AIL, assembly GCF_022690845.1. Lineage (NCBI taxonomy): Bacteria > Pseudomonadati > Pseudomonadota > Gammaproteobacteria > Alteromonadales > Shewanellaceae > Shewanella > Shewanella sp. N2AIL. The sequence continues at coordinate 95,629 of NZ_JALBYT010000010.1, forward strand.
GATGTGCAAAATCGTATTAAGGCTGTTGAACCACGCCTACCTCAAGTTGTACGGCAGAGCGGTCTGCAGGTTGAGTCGGCCGCTTCAAGCTTTTTGATGATGATTGGTATGACATCTCCAAACGGCCAATTCGACGAAATCGCGCTAAACGACTATTTAGCACGCAATATTGTCGAGGAACTGCGCCGAATCGACGGTGTTGGTCGCGTGCAATTATTCGGTGCCGAGCAAGCCATGCGCGTCTGGGTAGACCCGAATAAACTCACCGCCTATAGTCTGACAATGAACGACCTTGCTATCGCTATTGAGCAGCAAAACGCACAAATAGCCCCAGGGCGACTCGGTGATGAACCTGTCTTACAGGGACAACGACTGACGGTTCCCTTAACAGTGCAAGGACAACTCAGCACACCCGAGGAGTTCGCTGCTATCGTCCTACGTGCCGGTGCCGATGGCGCAAAATTGGTGCTCTCTGATGTGGCACGGGTCGAGCTTGGCGCTCAGTCCTATGGTTTTTCTAACCGTGAAAATGGTGTGGCGGCGACCAGTGCTGCTATCCAGCTCTCGCCAGGAGCCAACGCTGTACGCACAGCTTCTGCGGTACGTGAACGTCTAGCCGAACTGGCGCTGAGTATGCCTGCTGGCATGAGCTACTCAGTGCCATTCGATACCGCCCCCTTCGTCAAAGTGTCTATCGAAAAAGTAATCTATACCCTGTTTGAAGCTATGGCGCTGGTATTTATGGTGATGTTCCTGTTCCTGCAGAACCTGCGCTACACACTTATACCAGCTATCGTCGCGCCCATAGCGCTACTCGGAACCTTCGCGGTGATGTTACTGGCAGGCTTCTCAATCAACTCGCTGACCATGTTCGGCATGGTGCTGGCCATTGGCATTATTGTTGACGATGCTATTGTGGTGGTGGAAAACGTTGAGCGACTGATGGCTACCCAAGGACTGTCGCCGCGGGAGGCAACCTCACAGGCGATGAAGGAAATTACCGGCGCGGTGATCGGTATCACGCTAGTGCTGACCGCCGTATTCATCCCCATGGCCTTCGGTAGCGGCTCAGTGGGAGTGATCTATCAACAATTCACTTTGTCGATGGCGGTGTCTATTCTGTTTTCGGCCTTCCTCGCACTGACCCTAACGCCAGCACTATGCGCCACGCTACTGCGCCCAGTTAGTGCTGATCACCATCAAAAAGGCGGTTTCTTCGGCGCCTTCAACCGTGGATTTGAACAACTCACCGCAGGCTATAGTGCACGCGTAGCACGATTGGTTGGACGCAGTGGACGTATGATGGCGGCATTTGCCGTACTCTGCGCAGTGCTGATCCTCGCTGCTGGGCAATTGCCGTCGTCCTTTCTACCAGAAGAGGATCAAGGCTATTTCATGACCTCCATCCAATTACCCACAGGCGCTACCAGCGAGCGCACGCTGGATGTGGTCAAAGCCTACGAGGCGCACGTCGCATCGCGCCCAACGCTGGGTGCAAATATGGTAGTGCTGGGCTTTAGCTTTGCAGGCTCCGGCCCCAATGCAGCCATGGCCTTCACTATGCTCAAAGATTGGGATCAGCGTAATGGTGCTACGGCAGCCGAAGAAGCGGCACTGGCGCAGCAAGCTATGGCTGATAACGTTGAAGGCACAGTGATGACCATGATGCCGCCAGCCATTGACGAGCTGGGCACATCCTCCGGTTTCACTCTGTTCCTGCAGGATAGAGCCAATCGGGGCGAGGCTGCATTGATAGCTGCACAGGCACAATTGCTGGCACTAGCTGCCCAGAGCAAGGTGGTCAGCGATGTCTACCCAGATGGCCTGCCGCCCGGTGAGAGCATTAGCCTGAATATCAATCGGTCAAAAGCCGAGGCTATGGGTCTGTCCTTCGCCGCGGTAAGCAGCACACTTTCGGCGGCCATGGGATCACTGTATGTCAATGATTTCCCAAATAATGGACGTATGCAGCAGGTCATCCTGCAGGCCGACGCTACGGCACGAATGCAATTGGACGACGTGCTCAGCCTCCGCGTGCGTAATTCAAGTGGTGGCATGGTGCCTCTACGGGAAGTAGTGACGGCTGAATGGAAAGAGTCGCCACAGCAAATGATGCGCTTTCAGGGCTTCCCTGCTATGCGTATTTCCGGGGGTGCTGCAGCTGGCGTTTCCAGCGGCGCAGCGATGACCGAGATGGAACGCTTAGTGGCGCAATTGCCGCAAGGGTTCGCGGTAGCGTGGACGGGGGCATCATTGCAAGAGCGCCAATCGGCGGCACAGGCACCATTGCTGATGTTGTTGTCCGCTCTGGTAGTATTTCTGGTACTCGCTGCATTGTACGAAAGCTGGTCGATCCCACTGTCGGTGATGTTGGTCGTACCGCTGGGGCTGCTGGGCGCGGTAGCGGCTGTAATGTTGCGTGATATGCCTAACGATGTGTTCTTCAAGGTGGGAATGATCACCATCATCGGCCTATCAGCAAAAAATGCCATTCTCATCGTCGAGTTCGCCCGCCAATTGCACGCCGAGGGCCATACGCTGATAGATGCTGCAGTGACTGCTGCACGCTTGCGTCTACGTCCCATTCTGATGACGTCATTGGCATTTACTCTCGGAGTAATACCCTTAATGCTTGCGAGCGGTGCCAGCGCCGAAACTCAACATGCAATCGGTACTGGCGTATTCGGTGGCATGCTCAGTGGTACCTTGCTGGCAATATTCTTCGTACCGGCGTTTTTTGTCTTTGTCATCGGCACACAAGAGCGCTTGAGTGCCTGGCTTGCGCGGCGTAATACAGCCAAATAGCCTCACCCGCTTTGATGCTCTGTAGGAAAGTCTAACAACACCATCCTATTGAGCATTAAAGCTGATCAATATATGTGTAATAATTTTAAACACTGGAAATATAGGTTCAGTGATAGTAATCGTTACTGCGTATCCGGCTTATGGTTCCGACGCTCATATCTGTAATCGGTTCTCTAAGAAGCCGTGCGATGCTGGACTCGCCGACAGTGTATTATTCGATTCATCGACAGAGTAAGTACAATTCGCCAATATTCCCGCGTTATCTAAAAAGATGAAGCCATCGAAAAGTGAGCAAAATCCATCAAATCTAATTCTACCGACAAATAAAAAAGAGAGGCTAAATTAGCCTCTCAAAAAATAGCAGGGGAGCACTTTAACTTAAGCAATAATTTTATTGCTAATATTTACGATGAATAAAACTTGAGATGTTGTGAGAGACAATAACGAGTCTCTCACTGATTTAGCGTTACTTTGTATTTAGAGCATGCTTGGCAGCATTTGCACCTGCAATTTTACCAAAAATAACGGTGTCTGCGACGGCATTTCCCCCTAAACGATTATAACCATGCACACCACCCGTTACTTCGCCAGCAGCAAATAAACCGATCAATGGTTTACTCTGAATATCCAGCACCTCTGCCTTTGTATCAATTGCAACACCACCCATAGTATGGTGAATACCAGGGGCCACTTTTACTGCATAAAAAGGAGCTTTCGCCAGTGGTAATGGCATTTGTTCGCGGGCAAACTCCTCATCCTTCCCTTGCTTAAAGTAACGGTTGTAGTTTGAAGCCGTATTTTCTAACGCGCTTTCTTTCATACCTGTGATTTTTGCAAGCTCTGAAATTGTATTTGCTTTTTCCAGCATGCCTAAATGGTCATACCCCTGAACCATTTTTGCCTTTTTATAAAGCTCATTATCAAAGACTAACCAAGCATATTGTTCAGGTTGCTTTAGAATGGCATCAGATGCTTTGTCGCGAGTCGTTAATTCGCTGATAAAACGATTGCCATCTTTATTCACCATAATGGCCCCTACTCCCCTAACCGTTTCCGAGATTAAAATACGGCTGTCCTTTCCAACAGTAGGATGAGCTTGTATCCAGTCAATGTCAGTCATACTCGCTCCAATCGCTTTGGCAAGTTCAATGCCATCACCTGTAGAAGTGATGTTATTCGAACTGGTCATTCCTTTAAATGTTGGGCGATAAAATGCAACCATTTCTTTATTAAATCCATAACCACCTGTGGCTAAAACAACCGACTTAGCTGCAACCATATAGTGACCAGAGTGTTTACCGTGGATGACAACACCAACAATTTTTTTGTCTTCATCAACGACAAGTTTTACAACTTTAGAGTTGAGCCTTGTATCAACCCCTTCTTTATCCGATGCTTTTCTAAGTACATCAATAATATGTGGACCAACACTTAACCCACCAGATGGACGATGTGTTCTATCGACTCTAGCGCCGCCAGAGCGTTTTAAATCATCCATATTGGCGCCTAAAGATTCTAGCCATTTAATACCATCAGCAGATTGCTCAGCGAGTATTTGCACCAACTTTGGATCATTCGCGTAACGTCCACCTTTCATAGTGTCTTCAACAAACCATTCGATTTTATCATCGACCTTATGGTCTTTTTGCTGGACAGTCCCTACTGCATTATATCCACCTGCAGCGAGCATAGAGTTACCACCACTAAATGGTGCTTTATCAAGCAATATAACGTTCGCACCGGCCTTTTTAGCCGCAATCGCAGCATTAAACCCAGCACTACCGGCTCCAACAACAATCACATCCGTTGTTTCTTTAGGACCTGCTGCTATCGCTTTATTTATTGCTTCATTATCCCAACCTTTATCCCACTGTTCTTTAGATTTTGCTTTATTAAAAGGCATATCGAGCCCTTTAAATGAATGACATTCATTACAATATAACTTTGGTTGCTCATGCCCTTTATGACAAGACGTACAATTAATATCACCTAAGTGGGAAGAATGTGGGTCAATTTCTAGTTTGGGGTTCGCCAACTTCTCATAATCACCATGGCAAGATTTACATTGTTTATTTTCAAATGTCTCACTATCGCTTACTTTATTGGGTAATGCATGGCATGTTTTACAACCATTCATGCTTTTATGAAATGAAGCCAAATCATTTTTATTATCCGCAGCTAATGATGAAAATGTTAACATAGAAAAAATGATAACACTCAAGCATTTTACCTTCATACAATTCTCCAGTTTTTATTTTGGTAAGATTTCCCATGATGATAGTTGTTTATTCATTTAAAATAGTGACAAAACGCAATAAATCGAATTCATTAAGAATAACTTAACAGACATTAAGTTATTCTTAACTCGATTTATTTGTTGACTGGATGTGATCCAAAGCGGAGACGTGTCCCATTAAATCTTTAACATGACATTGCTTTTACATTCTAAAAAGGTGATGTTAATGAAAACAGCTAAATATATTGGTTTTGGTCTTATTTTAATTTGTTCAAATCAGGTTTTATCTGAGCCACTAGATTTCTATGGAAGACTATGGCTTGGTGTTGCGAACTCGAACAACGGTCTTTCTGGTAATGAAAAAGTTGATGGGGTTTCCCTTGAAAACTATGCATCATATTTAGGTGTTAAAGGTGAGTATGGTGTGTATGAGAATTTTAGCCTGTTATATAAATTTGAAGCAGGGATAGAAAGTTTTGACAATGATGACTCTAACATTTTTAAACCTAGAAACTCTTACTTAGGTTTTAAAACTAGCTATGGTTCGGCTGTTTTCGGAAGAAATGATACCGTTTTTAAAAGTGCTGAAGGGAAAGTGGATTTATTTAACATTACCTCAAGCGATATGAATATGCTCATTGCAGGCAACGATAGACTTGGTGATTCGGTAACATTAAAAAGTGCCAAAGTTGCAGGTATGACTATGGGTGTTAGTTATGTTTTTGATAAGGATTTCAATAAAAAGAATCCTGAACTATCTGACAAACAGAACAATTATGCAGTTAGCTTATCCCTCGGCGACGCATCACTTAAAAGTAATAATCATTACATCTCAATAGCCTATGCAGATGGTTTAAATCAGCTAGAGGCAACAAGACTGGTTGGTGGTGTTGCTATTTCATCAGTAAAATTGGGAGCCATGTACCAGCATTCAGAGTCTAGTCTTTATGATAATATTAAAGGGAATTCCTATCTATTAAGTTTGAACGTTCCTATTGATAAATATGATATAAAGCTTCAATATTTAAAAGATGATGCAGGGCTTGGTAAAATCACAAAAAATGCTGGAGCAGATCTAAAAACACTAAAAGAGAGTGATGCTAATCAATATTCTCTAGGTGTAGATTTCAAGGCTCAGAAGGATTTAACTTTTGGAGTAGGTATATCCTATTTTGATGGTTATTACACGGATGCAAAAGGGCATACTAAGTTTGATGACACTCTAATGTCTGTATCCACAAAATATCTATTTTAACCTATCCAAAGAAAGCGGCCATTTTGGCCGCCTTATGAAAATTAGACATTCATCATGTTAATTATTCATCAATTCAAACTATTATACTGCTTGTAAACTGACTTCCCCCTCGCGGAGCATATGATGCGGATAACATTAAGGCAATTGATGATCTTTAAAGCCATACATTCTGAGAGACAGATCTCAAAAGCAGCAAAAGTACTTCATATGTCAACACCGGCAGTAAGTATGGCGCTTAAAGAATTAGAGAGTTCTTTAGGCTGTAGATTATTTGAGCGCATCTCAGGTGGTTTAGTGGTTAATGCGCACGGGGAAATAATATTACCTTATGCTAATGAAATGCTATCTAAAGGAAAAGAATTAGAAAATATATTTTCATTCCCTGAGCATGGTATTAAAGGGACATTAACTATCGGGAGTAGTAAGACTGCTGGTAACTATGTATTATCTAGAAAAATCCCATTATTTAAGAACCAATATCCCGACGTAAAGATTAAACTAGTTATTGATAATAGTTTAGTGATTGAAAAAATGGTTTCAGAAAGAGAACTAGACTTAGGCTTTATTGATGCTAAACCCGCGAGTAAAAATCTCATTTGTGAGCATTGGTTACAGGATAATCTTTGCATTGTGAGTGGTGTAACTCATCCTGCTGCGCATGGTTTAAATACAAAATCTTGGCTTAGTGAACAATTATGGATATTCGACCATGAAGCATCACTCTCTCGAATTCGTGCCATTCAATTATTGAAAAGCTTAAATATTCATGTTCGCGATGAAATATGCATGTCAACAATTGGTGCAATTAAAAGAGCAATTGGAACGGGTATAGGCTTGAGCGTGCTACCTCTGCTAGCAATTGATGCCGAATTAGCACGAAAAGACCTTATCTTGTTACCGATTGATGGATGGGATTACAAAAGAAATTATTGGTCAATTCAGCGTGAAGGGGAAGAATTATCTGCATTAAGCATGAACTTCTTAGCCTTTAGCAAGCTACTGTAAAATAGCACATGCAAACAACTCTCCCACGGTGAATTAAAGTGATTTCTTCAGATCTTGAAATAGGACTTTTTTTAGGATTTTTACTATGCGGTTTATTTTACACGCATACATCCTCAATAAAATTTTTTAAAAATTTTTATCGAATTTTTCCTTTAATGCTAATGTGTTATGCCCTACCTGCCATTTTTAGTTCGCTACATTTTATAGATGCGAGTAATAGTCAGCTTAGCGAAATGGCAAAAACACATTTAATGCCCGGTTGTTTATTTTTGTTAATTTTAGGAACTGATTTTTTTGCTCTAAGTTTAGTAGGAAAAAAACTTCTCGGCATGTATGTACTAGGTGCTGTCAGCATCTGTATTGGCGGCCCATTAAGCCTATGGTTAGGTTCTATATTTTTCCCATACGAACTCGTTTGGCAGGGAGACAACGCGGCATGGAAAGGCATGTCAACACTGATGGCAAACTGGCTTGGAGGAACCGCAAATCAATTGGCAATAAAAGAAATCCACGATGTTGGTGATGCCGTATTTGCAGTAATGATGGCAATTAATATTCTTTTCTCAAGCTTATGGATGGTCATATTACTTTTCATTGCTGAACGCCAAGATAAAATCGATGAATACCTAAAAGCAAATAAAGCCTATAAACCAATATTTCCTAATAACATCAAGAGTAAGCCATTAGATAAGCAAACAACTTATTATTGGATAATGATATTGAGCTGTACTTTTTTAACTGTGATTTTTTTTAGTGAAAATTTATCGTCTTTCCTTGCTAACAGCATCGCTAACAGCTTCCCATACTTGTTTAAATATAATCTCACCTCTGATTTTTTTTGGTCTGTACTAATTGTTACTTTTTTAGGGTTATCATTTTCACTGACAAATGCAAGGCATGTCTTAGTCAAAGAAACTCGGCATATAGCTCTTTTTATTATCTATATAATGATAATGCTAATGGGATTAAACTTTGATATTAGCGCTCTAAGTGTCGCACCCTATTATGTCTGTATTGGTCTTATATGGTTCGCCATACACATAGTCATCTTATTTACTTTTACTGTACTTCTCCGCTTACCTATTATGTACTTAGCAATCGCGAGCCAATGTAATATTGGTGGTGCTGCATCAGCACCGGTTATCGCCAGTGCTTTTCATCCAAGATTGGCTTCCGCAGCTCTATTGATGGCAGTTTGGGGTTATACTTGGGCTTCATTGTTGGCGTGGTATTTTGGTTTTTTAATGCAGTTTATTCAACCATAAGATGGGAACAAAAAATGTGTCCAACTAATTTTTTACTCCCAATAAATGCCACTCCTGAATCTTCTAAGCACTACCCAAAGCTTTCAGCAAATTTCTATTTAACTATACAACTTATCCATTACCCCACCCCTATCAATCAAACCTCGGGATGATTCAACATCTGAATAAAGCCGTAGCTACGCGCAGCCTGCCCCTATTTGTTATGTTTTTCATGATTCAAGCTAGGACACTTTACCATGCATATACCTAAGTCTTTTGGCATGCTTAAAAAGAACTTTAAAATCGCATAAAAATAAAAAAACCTGCAAACTATTAAGTTTGCAGGCTTTTTAACTCTTATAAAAAGAGGAATTTGGTCGGTATGAGAGGATTCGAACCTCCGACCCCTGACACCCCATGAATACAGCTACTTAGCCTACGCTAAGGCCTAAGTATTTGCAAGATAAAAGGAAAGTCTGTGTACACACTAAGGATATGTACATGGCAACTTATCGACTATTACCAAGTGGAAATATCAACGCAATGATTCGCCCAAAAGGTCAAAAGGCAATCACCAAGACCTTTAGAACAAAAGCTGAAGCTGAGGCTTGGGTAAGCCAAGTAGAAGGCCATAGCTTGATCGCAGGCTCACTAGCGCATTGTTCAAACTTATATTTAAATACACTAAAAGGTCGAGGAGGCACAGAGGCAACCACTTACAGGGCGACTAACTTAATCAAGGGGCTTCCACTCCAAGCGAAGGAGATAACGCTTAAACACATTGCGGCCTATACACAAGAAAGGCAGACCTTAGTTAGCGATTCCACAATCCGCTTAGAGCTTCAATTACTCAGCCGTATACTCAAATTTAACCATCTACCTAATATCCTTGAAGGATACAAATTACCTAGAGCTGGCAAGCCTAGAGAACTCGTAATCGACCCTATTCAATACCAGATGATACTTAATGATATAGCGCCTAAGATTGCCCCTCTGGTGGTCTTAAGTTATGAAACAGCTATGAGGCGCAGCGAGTGCCTAAGCATAACCACTGAATGTATTAACTGGCAATCAAAGACCTTGAGACTGACCGATACTAAAAACGGTTTTGACAGGGATGTTCCCTTAAACAGTCGAGCCTTAGCTGTACTCAAGCAGGCTGCTTCATTAGTTCAGGATGGTTATCTATTCAAAAGCAAGCCCTATACAGTTAGCCAAGCATTTAGGCGCTCCTGTGACCGTTTAAAACTACCTAAGGCACTGTGTTTTCATTCATTGAGGCACACGGCCATTACCCGTTATGCAAATCGTAAGCTCAATACACTTCAACTTCAGGCGATTTCAGGACATAGAGATATAAGTATGTTAGCGAGATATACCCACATCAAGGCGAGTGATTTAGTTTGTTTATTAGAGTAATTGCAATCGGTTCACTAAGCCGTTGATATTGGAATTTCAAAAAATGAGGGAAAAATGTACGGCAACTAGTGCATGAGTTGACTTGTCTAGTTTCCCCCATAGGGGGGCTTACTGCCCTCTCAAGGCTATTCAAACCAATTATTAGCGGCTTGCCAGTTTTATTAGCCCCTCACTCTTTAGTATTGAAAATGTGAATAGCATCACTTGTTACCTCATCCCTAACTCATAACAGAATAAGAATATCTACTTGACCAAGCGTATTCAGCAAGTATACTTCAATGATAACAGCGTTACTTACCCAATTACCTAGGCTTACGATACCAAATGAATACACCTGAATCAGATAACGACCGATACCACATGCTGAATACACCTAAGCTTATCATTCGAGCTTACCTCAGGGCGTCCACCAGCGAGCAAGATAGCAGTCGGGCTAAACCTGAGTTGATGGCATTCACCAAAGCCCATGGGATGGCCGTTACGACCTTTTATCAAGAAAACGTATCAGGTACTAGCTCAGACCGTCCAGAGCTTAACAGGCTTATTGAGGAAACCTCAGAGGGCGACATATTATTGATTGAGAAGATGGACAGACTGAGTCGTTTACCTTGGGAGTTATGGCAATCACTTAAAGCCAAGATAGCCGCTAAGGGGCTAATCATCGTTATCGTTGACCAACCTCAGACACACTCAGCCCTAACCACAACTGATAGTAACTCAGGCTTCATACAACGCGCTCTAACGGCTTTTATGCTAGACCTAGCCGCTGGTATGGCTAGAGACGATTATGAGACTAGAAGGGCTAGACAGGCCCAAGGGATAGCAAAGGCTAAGGCAGAGGGTAAGACTTGGGGTGGACAGAATAAGGATGCTCAGTTACATGAGGCCATCATTACCCAATTGCAGACCATGAGTATCAGGAAAACCGCAGAACTATTAGGTTGTTCTGTATCAACGGTTCAACGGGTAAAGAAGCAATCCGAGGCCTAGAAAACCTACTAATACACTCAACGATTAAAGTCAGCCCCGATACTAAACTGTCGGGATTCACTAGGGTATTTCCTTATTTATCAATTACTTAGTTAAATCCAGCTACGTAGTTAGGGGCTAATTAGCACCACTATTGAAGGAATGATATAAAATCCCATTATAAATCATATAACACAGAAAGCCTAAGTACAAGTTTTTATATCAAGCCACTTAGAAAATAATTATAGAAATTACTTGACACGTATTTGTTAATAAAAGTCCGCAATTATTAACGCTGACCTAAGGCATTGGTTTTATTGACAAAAACAACTAGTACCACTATCGAATAGAATACTAGCCATCTAGCCACCCAAACACACACCTTAAATCACCGTTAAGATTGCCTCCTCAGGGTAATCAATACTTATCTTCCTGCATTCAATTGCAAACCAGTCAATCCCAGTAATTTAATTAATCACTATCAAGGCCGTAGTGAGCAACTTAATTAGATGAAGTGATTGGCTGGTGGAAGGTCAGTATTTCGCCCACCTATGGCCTTAGGGTTGGCGCTGAGATTATCTTCAAGTTACACACACAAAGTCTTTGATAAAGGCCTAAAGAAGGTAATAGAAGGCTCCTAGTTTAATTTCTTATTATCTTCTTAAAAGATTAAGACCTTAAGAGGCAACTAGTAAGAGATTTTAAAGATATAAAGAAGTTAGGTAAAAGCAACCTATTGGGCCTTCTTAGCCTATTAACCTCTGACTCAACTTAACTTATATTAACTCGGCCTAATGAATGGGCCTACCTTTTGAGCTACCCGCTAACCCCAGTACCAACTTACCAACCTAACTTAGAAATCAACCAGCCCCTATCGAGGGCTAATTTTAGCTACCCCAAATAAGGAGAAAATCATTATGTCAACTATCGGAGATTCTAATCGCAGCCGAAACAAGGTCGTTGTAACACCTATCAGCACTTTCAAGTTACCACCAGTTATTAGCTTGGAAGACTTAACAAACCCGAATGCTACTTTAAATAAATCCCATTTATCGGGTAAGCAAGACGGCACATGCTTTACCTTAATCACGGGCGATCACTGGACCATTGTTAGGGCAACTGGAAACCACACCAATGCCCCTTGGATAGCCTTAGACGGAACTAAATACACCCCAGAATAAACCTACATCAAATTAACTTAATAGCCTCTGTAATGGCCTTACAGAGCGCCTAACATAATCCTGAGGAGATATATCAATGACTAAATCAACCACGAAAGAAACCACCTGCCCGACTATGACTAACAAAGAGCTGGCTAAGGTCTTATCAGCATTTTCTGAGGGCAAAAACGAAACAGTTAGATTACTGCTTAATGAGAAACTATTACCAGCGATCACCGAGGAGCAAGCGCTAGCCCTGACTAATGTTGAAAATATAATTCCTTCTACTTATGAAGATTATTATGTAAACCGCTACACGGCTGAATATGACTTAACTCAAGACTATTTAAACAACCCAATAACTGACATTTCTGAGTGTTTAGAGAGCTTTATGAGGAACTCACGGTATGGTATGGCCCTCAATAGCGAATACCTAGAAAGTGCGATTAAGTTGATTGAAGGTAACTTAGACAGCTTACGGGAAACCCTTGAGAACATAAAGACATTCAATTGCAAACCAAACGCCCTAGGAGCCAACCAGAGCTACGTTAAAGAGCTCTTAGGGCAAAGGGCGGCCCGTCATGCTCAGTACGTCCAAATGACTGATTTGGAGCTCCTACGATTAGAGCTCAAACTAGAAGGTGAAGAATTATCAGCAGTTAAGAGCGTCATTGATGCGCGTATTGAGGCAGCTAAGGCCGCTAGAGAAGCCTGCCAATCAATAAACACTACCACTTACTCAGGCGATATGGTCGTTATTAATGGTGTCCAGATGACAACTGGAGAGGCTAAGAGACTTGCCAATTCACCTAACCAAACCCCCTCAAATAGTGTTACTGGCTTCAATAATCGGACAGCCTCCAATGCTTTCTATATAAGCAAAGACTAATACGTAATACGCCCTTCAACCTCGGAGGGCCTCATCTAAAGGAGACAACCCATGGAATTACAATGTAACGGATGCAATAAAGAATTACCTAGCTCAGAGTTCTACACTAACGGCTTTATCAATGGGAAGCATACTAGGCGTTCAAAGTGTAAACAATGTGAATGTGCTAGGTCGAAGGTAAACCACCATAAGCGTGTAATCAGGGAAAGATTAAAGCGAGAGGCGAGCCGCCATGCGTAAGGTGTATGGAATTGGGATTAATGATGTCAAAGAATCAACAAAGAACTCAACCTATAAAGCATGGTCCAATATGCTTAAACGCTGCTATAAGCTCAATTCAGGCGCGATAGTGTGCAAGCAATGGTTAACCTATTCTAACTTCAAAAGCTGGTATGAGGTCACCTCAGAGCGTATTCGCGCAACTGGATACCAAGGTAAGTTAGAGTTGGATAAAGACTTGAATTGCCAAAATGGACTAATGTACTCATCAAATGATTGCACGCTGTTACCACCTGAGGTAAATATTTTATTGGCTAAGCTGGGTTGTACATCACGAAACACTACAGGCCTAGCGGGTGTGTCACAACTAACAGGTAATCAAAGGACTAAACCTTATTCAGTATCCAACCGCATTGACGGGAAAGAAACACAGCATACATTCAAGACACCTGAGGAAGCATACTCATATCGCCTAGGTTACTTCGTTGGGCGTATTGAAAGCTTCTTAGAGGCTTATTCGGACATGCTCAAAGCACAATGCAGGTATCACAGCTTGGTCCGCTTAAGTTCGATTGAGGCCGTAGCTCAATTTGAGTCAATGGATACGATGGTAAAGTCATGCGGTTAGGCGCTTCTACGTGAAACCTATAAGGGGTATGCCTTGCTAACTTCAAAGTATGAAACGTAATCACGATTGACAAGCCAAGGACGGCTTAATAATTAGCGTGTAAGCGTGTACAAGAGAGGTGTGTACATGCACGAGGATTGTATATAGAATAAGCCAGTTACTATATTTCAAATAACTGACTTTCCTAGAGAATGTGGTCGGTATGAGGAGATTCGAACTCCTGACCCCTGACACCCCATGACAGTGCGCTACCGGGCTGCGCTACATACCGAAATTTTTTAAGTGAATGTATTATCAGTGCTGATTTAGTCCGTTATAACTTAGTGGCTATTTCAACCTAACTTATCCAATCACTCATCACCTAAGATACTGTTTATGGGGTTTATCTTAAGCGAGCCAGAACTGTAGCAATTGCCTTGCAACTGCGCAAGGGCTTCATGAGATCTCTTTGAACAACTGCTTAGTTTATGTTCTGAATGACACAATTTTCGGCGATAACCGTTCGGAAATGGCTTCATCCATTGACTCTGCTAATCATCAGTCTGTTACTGACCAGAATTCCCCCTATGTTTACCTAGATAAAGCAGTGGCACTATTCCTTTCTATAATTAGTCCCAATAATTTGTTTCTTTAATCCGTTCACATAATCAGTTTCTACAATTCATTTCTGTTATGGCTTTATATTGGGGGCTTCAATTGAAGCTCTGGGATAGAGGCGTTGGGTTTATTTGTGCCATAATCACAGACAGTTAACACAAGCCATTTTCTAAAGGGACTTTTCTTTGTATTTACCCGCCTTCCAAACCACCCATCTCAGACTGGCCATTATTCTGGGGGTATTCGGCTTAGTTCTGAATCTTTTTCCCATCCCTCTATTCGCTAATGTGCAATTGATTCTCGGCAACGTGGCCGTGGTGATAGTGGCAATACTCTTAGGACCTTGGTATGCGTTGATCACCGCCCTATTTACCGCAACGGGGCTCATGATCGTGTGGTCGAGCCCCCACGTGTATTTACTGTTTTTACTCGAAGCATTATGGCTTGGTTTTGCAAGGCGCCGAGATATTCAAATACTCTATGCCAGTGTGAGTTATTGGGTATTATTGGGGATCCCGCTGTTAGCCATTTATGTGGCAGTCATTGCTAAAATGCCCGCCAGCCACATTCCTTTTACCGCGATCAAACAAGCCGTTAATGGCATGATTTACGCTGCAATTGGTGAACTCTGTGTGGTTGCTATTCCAAGCCTATGGCATTTTAAAGGCAAGCTGACCAATCTTAATCGCCGTACTTTTAGCTCGCAGCTCAGTTACTTGTTTACCTTAATTATTACTGTGAGCTTATTGGTCTCATCCTTAGCTTTTAATCACTTTTTTATTGATAAACAACAAGTGATGATTAATCGCAATCTGGACGATACGGCAACTCATTTGAGCCATGCAACCGACAACTACCTCGCTTACAACACGCAAGTCATCGCTAGCACGGCCAAGTTTTTGAGTCTGTCGAACGCTGGCATCAATGAGTGGCAGGCATTACTGTCGAGCATACACGATAGTAATCAAGGCTTTAAAACTATGCTGATTGCGAATGAGCAAGGCAATTTGCTCGCTGCCAGTCCAATGGCCAATATTGTGAACTTAGATCGCCTAGCAGAAATCCCTTCTGTGATGGATAGGGAATACTTTATCCAAGCGTTTTATAACCATAAAACCTTTGTATCACCCGCATTTATCGGCAGAGGTTTTGGTAATGACGTAATCGTTGCCATCAGTGCCCCTATTTTTAGTCCAAATGCTCCCAATCAAGCCAGAGGGATAGTCGAAGGCAGCTTAGATTTACGCTATTTTGCCAGCATAGATAAACAAAACCTGCACCATGAGCAGCAATCTATTTTACTGACCGATGAGAATAACAATCTGATTTATGCTTCCGAAGGATTAGGACTCGCACCGCTCACCCCCTTGTCATTCAGCAAAGGCAGTGAGATATATCGCGCCCGGCTTCAACTGATGAACCTGCATAACTTAGATTCAAATACCCCTGAGTACATCTATGCCCAGCATAAGTTAAGCAATGGTTGGCAACTCTATGTTTTAGAACCTTTTGTGCCACTTTTAAAACTGGCTGAACGCCAATATGTCAACACGGTAATTTTGCTGTTTTGCTCCTTAGTCGGTGCCTTTTTTATTACTAAAGCAATCAGTAAGTTACTGACCGAACCTCTGTCGCTTTTAGCGCAGCATTTCGGTCCCGCTAAGCAAGAAAAAGTCAGTGACGAGAAGTTTGAGCATGATCTACTCAATAAAAGTACCCCTAAAGAGATCTATAGCTTGTATGAAAGTTTAGCCTCAAACCAGCAAACCTTACTCGAACACCAACAAGAACTTGAACAAAAAGTACAGCAGCGCACCCAAGATTTAGAGGCCGCTAATGTGAAATTAAAGGATTTAGCCGAGCGCGATCCGCTGACGAATCTCTATAATCGCCGCTATACCGAACACCAATTCCCGCTCATCCAACAGATGTGCGAACGGGGTCAAGATGCCATGACACTTGCCATAATGGACTTGGACCACTTCAAACAAATCAATGATACTTATGGTCATTTGGGCGGCGACGAGTGTTTAAAAGTGGTTGCTAAACTCTTAACGTCACTCTTCAAACGGGATATTGATTTAATCTCGCGCTACGGCGGCGAAGAGTTTCTACTGATTTTGCCTATGTGTAATGCCCTGAAAGTCGAAGCACATCTTAATGAATTTAAACAGCAACTCGCTGATACTGTGATAATCAATCCGCAAGATAATCGAAGCTTCAATGTCACGGCGAGTATTGGCGCTGTGATTGCCAATGCCACCTATAGCGACTCTTTAGAGCACTGGCTTAAGCAAGCCGACAATAACTTGTATCTTGCAAAGGAACAGGGGCGTGATCGGGTTGTTTGCAGCCTAATTGTTTAACTGGCGCTTGTTTAGGAGAAAGCAGTTGAAGAGGCAGTCGTTCAAAGGTAAAGAAGGTTTAGGTCAGATTAACTGAGCGGCGTTCAATCACTATTGGATTACGCAGGATTGTACTGGATTCTAGCGGGCTAAGCTGCACGGCTCTGCTTGATTCTGAGCGCACATTTACATAGCGTGATCATCATTGAAAGCTCAGGCGTTATGACAGCTGAGCGGTTAATCAAGCACAAAATCCTAGTGCATATGCGCGAGTCGATACTCATCCATGCGCTCGAGTAGATATGGGAAAAAGGGATTCCATTTCTGGCGCAACATTTCCGATGCCGACACGCTATATAAACCGCGCTCCCCCCGCGAAGCTGAGGCTCCAATTTGGATCCGATGTAAATCAGGCTGAATAACCGCGCCATAGAGGCCATCATCCACACCAAAGGGGAGCGCAACATGGGACAAGGAATACACGCCAGCGGGCCAATACAGATCTAATGCACGCACTTGTTCATTGCCTTCTGTGACCACTTTACCCTGCGCAGCTAAACCAAAGCTGCGCGCTTGAACTTGCGTGGTTTCATGACTGATATTTTCCACCACAGTGCCACGATAATGCAGCGCAGGACTATTGATACTCGCCAACAAGCCTACGAGTGGATCATTGGACACCATTTTGGCATTCACATCGAGTCGGTTCATGTCGAACAGCACGAGTTCGTGGCCATTTTCAGGCAATGTTTGATACAGATGATTCACCACAGCCGAAGTTGAAACGGTTGCATCCACGACCGACTGAAAAGTAAGTATCGACGGAACTTGCGCCCTTTGCGGCAAAGTTAATCCAGCCAATAAACCTTGGTTACGTAGCGCTAATTGATACACCACATCGCCCGCATTGACCGCAAAAGAAGTGTATTTAAAGGGATCGTACTCCACTTGAATGCTGTTCCACTGCAGTTTATCCAGTTCTAGCAATCGGCCTATCCAACTCTGCCAGCGCGCGGCCGCCGCTAATGGCGCTAACCCTATGGCGGGAGAGATAAAAATCATCCCAGCATAATCTGGGTTCTTATCTTGACTGATACGTTCTAATTCATGGTTAAGCGCTACGGCGGCACCGGTCGAAAAGCCTACAACAAATAGCGGTTTACCCTTCAGAGATTGCCGCATATGCGCTGTGGCTAAGTTCACTGCGGCGGCGAGATCTTGCCAATAAACCTCAGTCAAGCCACTCGGAATGGTGCCATGTCCTGGTAGTCTTAAACCCAGCACATGGGCTTTACCTTTAAAATGCGCTGCCACATTGGATAAGGCATAGGGCGAGTCTGACATGCCATGGAGCAGCAATACTCCAAACTCGGCGTCGACTACGGGCCATTCATAACTGCGATTCCAATTTTGTGCCCAATGGGCAGGATCGGATAAGCTATTTTTGACATAGCGGTTAACTGGAGAAAACTCATTGGCGGGAATCTTTTGGACGACTTTGCGCTCAACTTCGGCGAATAGGCGCTCTTCTAGCGCTAAGTACTCATTAAAATTAGCGAGTTTAGTATTGTAATGAAACTCATTTTCTAGCTCGACCGTATGCCAAAGTGACAATTCTGGACGCGCATTGAGAAAATAAATCCCCGTTGCGAGTAACGCCAACGCTATGCCAATACTCGCATACACTGCGGCTAAGAATAGGTGTTTTGTCGAACCTATGATGATGGCCTTCATGGCTGTTCCTATATAACAATAAGATAAAATGAGCAAGCCAATTATACGGTTAGAAAAAAACATCCTTCAAACTTTTTACCACAATAATATCCACTGCCATAAGCCCACAATTTTATTAGCCGCATAGACCTTAATCGGGTTAGGATCCAAAGCAGTCTTATTCCAATGAAACTTATACGCTCTCGATGATTATCGGTAATCCACACGCTAGGTTCGCCTACTATCTTCCTACCGCGCCGCTGATACCTGACGGCTGGCATTACACTCAGCCAAACGCAGTCGGGGCACTCATTGCTCTAAATGGCAATCATTGGCGTAAGATCTTCACTATTATGGCAAAAATCAGCGCGGTTGGAAAAGATTGGCGCAGCTATCGTGACCAAGTGTTACTCAAGCAAAATGAACTGCTCTGCATAGGCGGCACTGAATTGATGGCAAACGCGAAGATCCATCTTGTCGCGGGGCAAGTGGCTGCAAAGTGTTTAGGGTTCACCATCTCTGCAAACGAAATCCATGCACAGCATTTAACCGCCCAAAATAAATCCATAACCGCGATGACGCTTCCATCTTCGCTGGGGCAGCATTGTTTACTCACGCCCTATTTGGATTATCGCCAGTATCCAAATCAACTGATCGCCCTGACACGGCAACACTTAGTCGTGCCATAATCCCTACAACAAGATGCCGTGGCTAAATGTTGCGACCAGATGCCACTGTCACAGGTCTCAGCAACATTCCTCTGCAACATCCCCCAGTGAGATGCCCCTGCAGGATAGCCAGCTTTAATGAATAATCGCTGCCAGTCTCCTCGTTACAGCGACGCCAACAGCTGTAAAGGCTGCCACTAGCTCAGCAACTAGGTAAAAAAGACATAAAAAAGCACTCGCGAACTGAGTTCAAACGAGTGCTTATTCGAGGACGATTCAGCGTTAGTCGTAGATCGTTGGGATAGGCTGACGTTTATGCTGCGTTGCCTTATAAATACCAATCAATTTGTCTTCAACTGCCTTGCCGACATCTTTACCCTCAAGGAAATCATCGATTTGCGCATAGGTTAGCCCAAGTGCGACTTCATCTTCGAGTAGCGGTTTATTGTCTTCTAGATCCGCAGTTGGCGCTTTATGCACTAAAGACTCTGGCGCACCAAGATACGCGGCAAGTTGACGAACTTGGCGCTTGTTAAGACCAAATAACGGCGCTAAATCGCAGGCGCCATCGCCCCACTTAGTGTAAAAACCTGTGATGTTTTCGGCGCTGTGATCTGTCCCCACGACGAGTCCACCTACGAGTCCGGCGAGTTCGTATTGAGCGATCATCCGCATACGGGCTTTAACGTTACCCTTCACAAAATCTACTTTCGCCACATCGGGTAAAGGCAATCCAGCTTCGGCTAACGCGGCAACAGTAGCGCTGTGTACGCCATCAACACCTTGATGTACATTCACTGTGACCAATTTAGAAGGTTGAATAAACTGACAGGCTAATTGCGCCTCATGCTCATCTTTTTGGATCTGATAGGGTAAGCGCACTGCGATAAACTGGTAACCGCCTTGGCTATTCTCGTGGTTTAAACTGTCCACCGCCAACTGACACAAACGCCCAGCGGTAGAAGAATCCACCCCACCGCTGATCCCTAATACCAATGCCTTACTGCGCGCTTCTTTTAGTTTGGTTTTAATAAACGCGACCCGACGTTGCACTTCGAACTCAGGCTCTATGGCCGTGAGTACCTTCATTTCTCTTAAGATTTGCGCTTTCACCGAAAATTCCACCTTAAATAATCGCTGTATTTGGACTATCTGAACCCGACTAACGTTAACATTTATTCGCAACTGCCTGTAGTTAAAATTAGCGCTTGGCCGATTGATTGTTGATAAACGCCATAAAAATAAGGGCAACAACGGTTTGCCGTTATTGCCCTAGCGTAAATCAGTCAGCTTAATACCAATACAGGTACTGGCTTATCTTTCCCAGTAGGATTCTTCTAAGCTGTCTTCGCGCTCAGGTAAACCACGGGATAAACGCGGGCTATGCTGGGCTAAGACTTCATAGGCGACGCGGTTAGCGTACTTACACACTTGGGAAAACGAGGAATAACACAGGCCATCGCGCTTATGTTTGCTCGAACCTGGCACGTTAGTCTTGTGAAAAGTATTAGCCGCCAGATCGTGCAATAACGCCGATAACGCGCCATCACCTGCCCCATTAGTATTCCCAATTTTTTCTGGACCGCCCATATAAGGTGAAATGTGGGCAAACACTTTGATTGGTGTTTCACAGTCATTCTTAAGCTTTGGACGGGAGAACTCATAACGGTTAAATTCTGGGATCGCGCCCGGCAACAGGGTATGTACGGTTTCGCGCTTTTCAGAATCTTCAGTATAACCCGCAGTATAAAGCCCGATAGGACCCGCTGTGGTTAATACCATGTCACACCATTCCAAGGCTTTTTCACTGGCAAGCAGAGGATCCCGTGAACCGGTTAAGGCTTCACCTTCATCTTCATTCATCGCCAAAATGGTGACATGTTCTTTGATGAAGTTTTGCCACCATAGTGGGTCTTCTTCAATCAAAAAACGCGTGCCTAAGGTCAATACTACAGGCACCTCGGCGGCTTTGGCGTATTCTATGGCGCACATGGCCGCATCGGTAATACGGTCGCCATCGCTGGCGCGCATTAAATATGCGGTCAGCACTAAGGCAGAGCTGCCCTGTATTACATCTTTATCAATATATTCAGGCGTGAGTTTATCCATCGAGCCTTTGCTAATCGCAAATGTCCGCTCGCCACACTCAGAAATCAAGGTAAAACAGCGACCGATAGGGCCATCTACAGGCTGTAGAAAGTTAAGGTCGACTTTAGAAGAGGTATTACATAAATAGCGATAGGCGTAACTGCCTACTTCGATATTCTGACTCATCACCCCGAATAACACTGAACGGTCATCGGCCAGAATAGAATAATTATGCACTGTGTTGCCAATAGTGCCACCAGCAAATTCATCGCTAATCAAGCCATGAATTTTTAACTCAGTGTAGAGTCTGTGGGCCTGTTCATCATTGATCAGGGTCGAATTACCTTTTGGTAAGCCATAACGGCTCAGCAATTCGTCCTCCACTTTCGCTTCGATATCCACTAAGGTTTGATCAATACCACTGATATAGGTCGCAAACGGCTGAGGCTGTTGAGTCAGCTGTTCAAGCAGCGGATCTCGGGTTTTAACCGGAAAATAATGTTTTGATTTACGCTGACCGGGAAACTTCATAGTGGCTCTCTTTTCCTGGCATCCATGCTAATTGGCGTCTGCCGAGGCTGTCAAGCCAAGCAGCATCCTAAAAATATTGAGTCTAGGCTAGCGAGACAAAAAAACCACCCCTTAGCCGGAAGGGCGCAGATTCTATCACAAAATCAGTTCGAAGCCAGTGCTCCAATACCCAAACAACCTGAAGATGTAGGATTCAGCGGGAATTTAACGGAATGGTTCAGACAAGGCCATTTATTGCTCCTGCATAAATGGCATTCACGCCATCCATGGCGATTGCGGCTATTTGCAGACCTAGTGGGCTAAGTTAAAAATAGTCAACACAGTATAAAGTGCATTACCCCGTGAATAACATCAGCCGCCGGGACGGAGCGCCTAGGGCACTTCACTTCCGTGTTGCATCAATTCAAAAGGTGGCCGACATTCTGTCATTGATGCGCCTTGAATTGAATCACCCTAGGCGCTCTGAAACTCGACTCTTCAGGTGGCTTGGGTATGGGCCCAAGATACCGCTTGTTCTTGGATTAATTGCCGTAATAATTCAATGTGTAACTCATCGTCGTTCAAACAAGGGATAAACCGATAGTCGCTGCCACCTGCATGTAAAAAGGTTTCCTTAGCGCCGATGGAGATTTCTTCTAAGGTTTCGAGGCAGTCTGTCGCAAACGCAGGGCAAATCACATCGACACTTTTGATTCCTTGTGCAGGTAACTCGGCCAATAATTCATCAGCGTAAGGCGTAAGCCACTCTTCGCGGCCAAAGCGCGATTGGAAACACACTTGCCATTGCGACTCGCTAAGCTCAAGTTTTTGCGCTAACAGTTTCGCCGTGACAAAACACTGCTCGCGGTATGGATCGCCCTCTTTCACATAACGCAGCGGAATACCGTGAAATGACAAGAGCAACTTATCGGCCTGCCCATGGGTTTTCCAGTGACGTGTCACTGAATGCGCCAGCGCCGCTATATAAGCATCATGGTCAAAATAGTCTTTATTAAAGCGAACCTGAGGGATGTCACGCACGGTTTTAAGATAACTGGCAACGGCATCGAACACACTTGCCACCGTCGAGCAGGAATATTGGGGATACAAAGGCAGCACAATAATGCGCTCTGCCCCTTGGTCTTTCAGGCGTTCAAATCCCGCATCGATGGAGGGATCGCCGTAACTCATACCCAGTTCAACCGGAATAGTCTGGTTAAACGTGGCGCTTAAGTCCACCGCCAGCTTTTGTGCTTGGCGTGCACTTATCACCATCAAGGGCGAGCCTTCTGGCGTCCACACGCTTTGGTAGAGTTTAGCGACTTTCGCCGGACGGGTGTTGAGGATAATGCCGTTCAGCAGCGGTTGCCAAATCCACGGCGATAAATCGACGACACGCGGATCACTTAAAAACTGCCTTAGAAATCGTTTTACAGCCTTAGGGCTAGGTTCATCAGGCGTGCCGAGGTTAACCAATAGCACACCAAAAGCAGGGGAAGGATTCAACGTTAGGCTCATGGTTAATGGAGTTCACTTGGAGGCTAACATTGCGATACCCATAAAAAAAGCCTGCATCGGCAGGCTTTTTTCTAATATGAGAACTCGTTCTCGTAAATTTAGCTTTTTCGGTTATTTCAACACGCTGGCAAGCTGCTCACTCACAGCCGCAACCGATTGAGTGCCGTCAAATTTGTTGTATTGAGTTTGGCCTGCTGCAGCCACTTTACCGTAGTATTCAACCAGCGGCTTAGTTTGCTCGTGGTAAATCGCGAGGCGTTTACGCACTGTGCTTTCTTCGTCATCTGGACGAATAGCTAAATCTTCGCCAGTTACGTCGTCTTTACCTTCCACTTTAGGTGGATTGAAAACCACATGGTAAACGCGGCCAGAACCTGGGTGAACACGGCGACCGCTCATGCGCTTAACGATTTCTTCGTCTGGCACGTCGATTTCAATCACGTGATCAATGCTAATACCGTTTGCCGCCATCGCATCCGCTTGTGGAATAGTACGTGGGAAACCGTCTAACAAGAAACCTTTAACACAGTCTTCCTGTGCGATACGCTCTTTAACCAGACCGATGATCAGATCATCAGAAACCAGCTGACCAGCATCCATCACTTTCTTTGCTTCCAAACCCAGTGGCGTACCCGCTTTTACCGCGGCACGTAACATATCACCAGTGGAAATTTGTGGGATACCATACTGTTCCATAATGAACTGGGCCTGGGTACCTTTACCGGCACCTGGGGCGCCCAATAGGATAATGCGCATCTCAAGAGTCCTCTTTTCGCATTGATATTCTTCTTAGGGCGGCGATCTTCGCACATCTGGCCGCCATTGAGAAGGGTTTTAGCTTCGACTTTAGCCTCAGAAACCGCAAATAAACTGCGGTTTCTGAGGTATTTTTATCATTAATAGAGCAAGGTATAGAGCTTACGGCGGTATTGATTGGCTAAGGGATTGCCTTGGCCAAGTGCCGTTAATACTTCCATAAACACTTGTTTTACCGCGCCATTTTCAGCACCTAAATCTTTACTGAGCACACCGAATAACAGTTCTAGTGCTTCATCATCGCGGTGGGCGGCGTGCAATGCCTTACTCAGTTCGAGTAATAACACTAAATCTGTTGGGTTTTGCTCAAACTTTTGCTGCAAATCGCGAATTTCAGGGGTATCCGCCGCATCTAAGGCAAGTGCGAGCTTAGCTTTTAAACTCTGGTAGTAACCGTCTTGGTCGGCAAGCCCGACTTTCTCAAGCATGGTTTGCGCTAACACTAATTCGCCCTGCATCAGATACACATCGGCGAGCACTAAACTCACCTCACCCGCTTGATTTGAGCCTGCATGCGCGTCTTTAAGCAACACGGCCGCAGTGGCAAGATCCTCTGCGCTCACTTGGCTAAGCGCGAGCAATGCTTTGGCCTGTGCTAACTGTAACTGCCACATAGGCGGCAAATGTTTATCCAGCATAGCTGTGACTTGCGCCGCGTCTTGCACCCCCGCAAAACCATCGACAGGCTGACCTTTATCCAAGACTAACGTGGTCGGCAGACTTTGAATGCGAAAGTAATTGGCGATTTCTAACTCTGCTTCACAGTCGACTGTAGCGAGCACGAATCGACCCGCATTTTGCGCGGCAATGTGCTCTAAGGTGCGTAGCATAGCCACACTTTGTTCCTGCGGCTGTGCCCAAAATGCTAACACCACTATCTGCTGCATCGAGGCGTCAACGACTTGCTGAATATTGTCTTTAGTCAGGCTGAGGATATTGTCCATAGTATTCCCTTAACGTTTAAGGCCTCAATCATGGGAGGCCTTATTCTTTTAAAACGAAGCGCTAGCACTGAGTGTTAACGCGCTATTTTAAAATCGTTGTCTTAACCGCTTGTATTTGAATTGAGTGACAGGCTAGGCTCAAACCACTCTTCCTGCACTAGAAACAATATCGGGGCCGTTCAAAGAAAGGCCCCGATAGTCATTTACTTCATGTTAGCCAGTAACATTTGGTTCATCAGCTTGATAAAGGCCGATGGATCCGCAAGGCTACCTTTTTCAGACAATTGCGCCTGTTGCAGCAGCAGATTCGACCAATCCGCGAAGGCGGCTTCATCTTGAAGATCATTTAAGCGCGACACTAATGGGTGCGCGGGATTGATCTCAAATGTCGGCTTCACTTCTGGCACAGGTTGACCGGCAGCTTGCATCAACTTGATCATCTGAGTCGACATTTCGCCTTCACCCGCAACGACACAAGCTGGAGTATCGGTTAAGCGTGACGTGACTTTCACATCCGCAACCGTCGAGCCTAATGCCGCTTTAATGCGTTCAACTAAAGCTACCGATTCTTGCTCAAGCTTTTCTTGCGCTTCTTTTTCAGAGGCATCTTCCAGCTCGCCAAGTTCTAAATCACCACGGGTCACTGAGTGCAGTTGTTTCTCTTTGTACTCAGTTAAGTGGTTGATTAGCCACTCGTCGATACGCTCTGACATCAGTAAGACTTCGATGCCTTTCTTACGTAACAACTCTAAATGTGGGCTGTTAGCGGCGGCTTCATGGCTGTCGGCAACGATGTAATAAATCTTAGTTTGGCCTTCTTTCATGCGGCTGATGTAGTCATCGAGTGACACAGTCGGCGCAGCACTGCCCGTATGGGTCGAGGCAAAACGTAATAAGCCAGCGATACGTTCACGGTTGGCGAAATCTTCCGCTGGCCCTTCTTTCAGCACTTGACCAAATTCAGCCCAGAACTGTTGATATTTTTCCGCATCGTCTTTCGCCAGTTTTTCCAGCATGCCAAGCACACGTTTGGTGATACCAGTACGCATCGCTTTGGTCACGTGGTTATCCTGCAGAATTTCGCGGGATACGTTCAGCGGCAGATCGTTTGAGTCAATTAAGCCCTGCACGAAGCGCAGATAAGATGGCATAAACTGCTCAGCATCATCCATGATGAACACACGTTGCACAAACAGTTTAAGGCCGTGCTTACGGTCGCGGTTCCACATATCCCAAGGTGCTTTTGCAGGAATATACAATAGGTTAGTGTATTCTTGCTTACCTTCTACCCGATTATGGCTCCACAGTAGTGCGTCGGTGTAATCGTGGGAAATGTGTTTGTAAAACTCTTGATACTCTTCGTCACTGATGTCAGCTTTGCTGCGCATCCACAAAGCAGTCGCTTTGTTCATGACTTTCCATTGACCTTCGGTCGCAGGAATTTTTTCGCCATCTGGACCATCACGCTCTGGCGTACCCTCTTGCCACATTTCGACTGGCACAGAGATATGATCTGAGTACTTAGTAATGATTGAACGTAGGCGCCAATCATCGGCAAATTCTTTTTCTTCATCACGCAGGTGCAGGGTGATTTCAGTACCGCGGCTCGCCTTAGTGATGGTATCAACGGTGAAGTTACCCTCGCCTTCTGATTCCCACAATACGGCTTCATCGGCCTTATGACCGGCAGCGCGAGTGCGAACCGTGACTTTCTTGGCCACGATAAAGGCTGAATAGAAACCGACACCGAACTGGCCAATTAACTGTGAATCCTTTGAAGATTCGCCCGATAGATTCTTAAAGAAATCAGCGGTGCCCGACTTAGCAATTGTGCCTAAATGCTCAATCACGCCGTCACGGGTCATACCCACGCCGTTGTCTTCGATGGTCACAGTGCCTTTTTCTTTATCAGCACTGATACGGACTCGCAGTTCACCGTCGCCTTCATACAGAGCGTCATTGGTCAACGCCAGATAACGCAGCTTGTCCGCTGCATCCGCAGCGTTGGAGACCAGTTCACGCAAGAAAATTTCTTTGTTGGAATACAAAGAGTGGATCATCAAATGCAACAGCTGTTTGACTTCTGTTTGAAAACCATGAGTTTCTTGTTGTGACATGAAATTTTCCTTTATTTGTTACGTAATTTGGTAAAAGTAACGCTTAGTGTTTACTTAAATGGGGCTCCAAATTTGCTTTTCAAGGGCAAGGGCTAAAACGAGGTTCGAATGGCGAAAAATAAGGCGCTTGATGAATACCAAGCGCCTATATGTGTGCTTTGAACATCAGCCGATGTAGGCGTTAGTCTTGGGCTAGTTCTTTTTCTAACTGTTGGGCTATGGCTTCGGGCGATCCACTGTTACGGGCAAAGAGTCCATAAGCGGCGGGGATCACGAAGATAGTGAATAGGGTTGCCAGTAAAATCCCCGACAACACAACCACACCAATCACAAAACGGGTTTCAGCGCCCGCGCCTGCGGCCATGACCAAAGGTACGGCGCCAGCGGCGGTGGTGATGCCTGTCATGAGAATAGGTCGTAGACGCTGCGCCGAGGCTTGGATAATCGCCTTATCAAAATCAACGCCTTTATCCCGCAATTGGTTCGCAAACTCGACAATCAAGATGCCGTTTTTGGCCGCCAACCCGACCAGCATAATAATGCCTATCTGACTGTAAATATTAAGACTCTGCCCCGTGAGCCACAAACCAATTAAGGCGCCCACGGTCGCCAGCGGCACAGTCAGCATGATCACCATAGGGTGAATGTAACTCTCGAACTGCGCCGCCAGCACGAGGAATACAATTCCCAGCGCGAGCAAGAACACGAAGTACATAGAGCTACCCGACTCTTGATAATCGAGGGATTGACCCTTATAGCTAATTACCGCCTCTGCTGGCAAATAAGCACGCGCCAATTGATTCATATAATCAAGGGCTTCACCTAGGCTATAACCATCTTCTAAACTGGCTTCTATGGTGATAGCGCGCATGCGGTTGTAACGGTTAAGCGAACTGGCGTCGGCAAACTCTTCCACCGTCACTAAGTTCGACAGCGGGATAAGTTCTTGAGTCCGCTCGGAACGCACGTAGATGTTTTGCAGATCCGCTGCGGTATTTTGATTACCGCGCTCGCCTTCAATGATCACATCGTATTCTTCACCGTCACGCATAAAGGTCGTGACTAAGCGTGAGCCCAGCATGGATTCCAGCGTACGGCCAATATTTGAAATCGATACCCCAAGGCTCGCGGCTCTGTCTCTGTCGATGACGACGCGAAGCTGCGGCTTAGTCTCTTTATAGTCGTGATCTAAGCCGAGTAATTTAGGATTCTGTGCCGCCTTTTGCATCATGATATCGCGCCAGCGGGCCAGCTCTTCGTAGCTTGGGCCGCCAATCACAAACTGCACAGGTTTACCGACGCCACGGCCAAAGGCTTGGCGCATCACAGGAAACGCTTGCACCCCAGCGAGATCGGCAAGACGTTTGTTAATGTCTGCGATCACTTCTTTCACCGGGCGACGTTTACCCCAATCTTCCAGCACGACAATGGCCATACCGTTAGAGAAATCCGCCGAGCGGCCAAAGCCACGGGGAGCACGGATCAGCAGACGTTTGATATCACCCGTGTCGACCAGCGGCATCAAACGGTTTTCCACCTCATTCATGTAGGACTCTATGTATTCGTAACTCGCGCCTTGCGGTCCGTTGACCATCAAGAATAACGAGCCTCGGTCTTCCTGCGGCGCAAATTCCTGCGGTACTTTTTGGACCAAATAAGCGCTAGAGCCTAACGCGATCAACACCAAAACCGACATCAATAACGGGTGAGCCATGGCGGATTTTAACGACAATTGATAGCGGTTTGACACTTTGGTCATGATGCCGTCGACCTTACGCACCAACCAAGAATCCTGCGAGCTCGGCTTGAGTAACTTAGAACACATCATAGGTGTGAGCGTTAGCGCGACTATACTTGAAAACAGCACCGCTGCACTCATGGTCACTGCAAACTCTTTGAATAGTTTACCTAAGTCGCCCTCTAGGAAAGTGATTGGCATAAACACTGCCACCAAGACTAAGGTGGTGGCGATGACCGCAAAGGCCACTTCACGCGCACCGAGAAAAGCGGCTTTGAGCGGTGAGTCCCCTTCTTCGATACGTCTATGGATGTTTTCTAGCATCACAATCGCATCGTCCACCACCATGCCGATGGCGAGGATCATCGCCAACAAGGTCAAGAGGTTAATGGTATAGCCAAGCGCATACAGCACAATAAAGGTGCCGAGCAGGGACACCGGCACAGTGATCGCGGGGATCAACATGGCGCGCACACTGCCAAGGAACAGATAAATCACGATAATCACTAAGACCATCGCAGTGAACAGGGTTTGGTACACTTCTTTAATCGAGGCTTCGATGAACACTGAGCTATCGTAGCTGCGCTTAATGGACATGCCCGCTGGCAAGGTTGGGTTAATTTTATCAACCAGTGCATTCACCGCGCGCGCCACTTCCAAGGTATTGGCGGTTGACTGCTTAGACACGCCTAAACCTATCATCGCCTCTTTGTTACCACGGAACATAATCCGCTCTTCTTCAGAGCCGATTTCCACCCGCGCGACATCCCCCAGTTTAACTAAATAACCGTCTTCCCCTTGGGTGATCACTAAGTTCGCGAAATCTTCTGCGGTGCGATAACCCCGCTCGAGCCTCACCGTAAAGTGCCGCTCCTTAGATTCAATCGAACCTGCGGGTAACTCGACATTCTCGGCTCTAAGCGCAGCCTCTACATCAGCAACCGTTAAACTGCGCGATGCCAAGGCTTGTCTGTCTAGCCATATCCGCATCGCATACACTTTACCTCCACCGATACGCATCCGCGCCACACCATCGACCACAGAAAAGCGGTCGGCTAAATAACGGTTAGTGTAATCGGTCAATTCGAGGGTGGTCATTTGATCCGACACCAAATTGAGCCACATGATCACTTCATCGCCGCCATTGGCTTTTTGCACTTCTGGGGGATCGGCTTCCTCGGGTAAATTGTCGAGTAAGCCAGAAATACGGTCGCGTACATCGTTAGCGGCATCTTCAATATTACGGCTAATATCAAACTCTAAGGTGACGGATGAACGGCCATCACTGCTCGATGAACTCACGTGCCGAATGCCTTCGACGCCGCTGATCCTGTCTTCAATCAATTGGGTAATGCGGCTTTCTACCACGGCGGCACTGGCGCCGCGGTAGTTAGTGTCGATAGACACCACAGGAGGATCGATGTTTGGGTATTCACGCAGGGGCAGCTTATCAAAGGAGACAAGCCCGAAAGCGACCAGCAGCAAGCTGATCACTGAGGCAAATACGGGACGTTTTACCGAGAGATCAGTCAGGATCATACACTTGGCTCCGCGCTCGTATCCGCAAGATAACTAAACTTTTCCGCAAACTCCGTTTGCACTTTATCCCCAGGATGGACTTTCAATAAGCCACGGATCACCACGTTTTCGCCCAAGGCTAAACCGTCTAAAATTTCCACCCAACCACGGGTACGAATCCCGATAGTGACTTGTTTACGCTCAATCACATTGTCGGCATTAACGCTGTAAACAAAGTGATCATTTTGGATCGGGATAATGGCAGATTCTGGCAACATCAAGGCTTCGCGGCTACGTTTTATGAGTTTGACTTTCATCAACATGCCCGGTAATAAACGCAGCTCAGGATTAGGGATTTCGGCGCGGACAATCACAGTGCGCGTCGTTGGGTTTACGCGGCTGTCAATCGAGGTCACTACGCCTTTGAAGGTAAAATCAGGAAAGGCCACAGCTTTGGCTTCAACTTTCTTACCTGGGGCCAAATCTTGAATAAAACGCTCAGGCACTGAAAAATCGAGTTTAATCTTAGAGATATCATCCAAGGTAGTGATCGCAGTGCCGGGCGACACTAGGCTGCCGACACTGATTTGACGTAAACCTAAACGGCCATTAAAAGGCGCAAGAATACTGCGATCATTGAGTGATGCTTGCGCCTGTTCAAGCTCTGCGCGGGTGGTATCGATAAGGGTTTGTAATCTGTCGCGTTCTAACTCTGCCACAGTGCGGCTCGTGACTAACGAACTGATACGGTTGAATTCACGTTGATTATCACTGACTTTAACTTGCGCGGCTTTTACCTTAGCAATCTGTTCCGCATTTTGCAGTTGGACTAACAAGTCCCCCTTCTTAACTATGTCACCATCATCAAACTTAATCGCTGTCACTATGTCGGTGACTTTAGGGGTTATAGTCACTGATTCCGCGGCTTTGTTGGTGCCGATGGCTTCCACTTCATCGCGAATAGGTGCCATCGCGGCGGTGGCAATCACCACGTTGGGCATAAGGTTAACTTGCGCTTTGGCAATCTCTTGCGGTTGCATGGCTTGATATCCAAACCATGCCGCAGCCAATAGAGCGATTATTAGAATAATTTTTTTCATCGGGCTTCCAAGGGATGACTCGCATTAATGACGGCTAGTTTACTCACTCACATCATCGCATCAATACGTTTTACTTTTTCTTACAAATTACGCTGATAGCGCAAAATATGTGTGATTAAGTGTCTTTGGCGATATACATGGCAGAATAGCCAGAATGCAGTACGATAACGAGGGTGATTAGTGATTATCTCTAAAAATGACAAATCCAGCGGAACTTATTGCTAAAACCATTCAAAAAATATTGATATGTAGACAATTAAATCCTAAAACACCGTTTGCTTAGATAATCGTCAACCACCGTTCCATAAATCGCAGCCAATAAAAAAGGGCGATAATTCGCCCTTCTCTCATCAACCATTGAAATTAACGCAGTTTGCGTTCTTCTTTCATCAGGTTTGACAGTGACTGATACACATTGGTAACGACTTCATCGCTCAATGGCTGATCTTCAGCATCGCGGAGGAAGATCTTAGTCTCTTCAGGCGTATCGCCATCTTCGAGCAGTAAACGGTAGCTGCCTTCTTTTAGCGCTAACTTATCGTCGCCCCACAATGAACTCCAGAAACCCGAGTTATCGTCAAACTTGATAAAGTACAATCCTTTCGCGCTATCCATATCGGCAATTTCGAAGCCCATTTCCGGCAGCACGATACGCAGACGATCCCACACTTGTTTGTAAGGGGCTTTAGCAGACCAGTAGGCTTTGCCTTCTTCTGGCGTGACTAAATCAACATTGATACCTAAGGTTTGCTTCAAACGATTCGCTTGGATCGCTTGGTCACGTTTAACGCTGATGTACGCAATAGCACTGTTCAGCATATCAATCGTGTATCTTTGCTTATCTTCGCCACTTAATAACACGTCTTGTGCTTTATCGTCGTAAAACTCTTCGTGTTCAACTAAGTGAATAACGATATTCGCTGTACGACCATGTGGGCGCGTTTCCACATCAAAACGATAGCGTTGACGCAGCAGATAAACTTTATCTGAGCCCCACATGTTTGATTCGATCACTTCACGACTTTCGATCCAATCGGTTTCTATGTTGCCTTTATCAAAATCACGGCTACGAACAGCGATACCTTTTTGGGCCAAGAAACCATCTAAGTTGCTAAAGATTTCTTGTTTCAAGTCCACTGTATTGTCGATAGATTCGACCACGATTTTAATGTTGTCGCTGCCCTCTTCCACGTGAGTACCTTCAGCCATAGGCAGTACTTGCAGTGGCGGACGGATATCCAAATTTTTACCGTAGACTGTAGCATTGGCTTTAGGGCCCAATGCTGGCACATCAAATTCTTTATTGTAGGGCGGCGTTTTTAATCCAGCAGGGATTTTAAGCAAAGGCGCTTGCTCAGCCTGAACATAGTCTTCAGTACCGTTCGCTTGGCGACGCTCAAGTGGCGAACTACAGGCTGCAACGGCAGCAACTAAGATCAGTGGGGTGACTTTCTTTAACATTAATTATTTAACCTCTATCTGGGCACGAGTCATTGCTTCTATCAACAGACCATGACATTGCTCAGAAAGTTCAGTCAAAGGTAAACGAATATGGCCACATTCAATCAAACCCATGCGATGGGCAGCCCATTTTACTGGGATAGGATTGGCTTCACAAAATAGTGTGCTGTATAAACCGCGCAGTGGTGTGTCTATACTCAGTGCAAGCTCAGCATTACCCGCCAGCGCCGCATCACACATAGCTTTAAACGCTTGTGGCACTATGTTGTTAGCGACTGAAATCACACCATTACCGCCTAAGAGTAAGAACTCTCTGGCAGTGGCATCATCGCCGCTATACAAGAGAAAATCGTCGCCGCACAGTTCGCGCAGACGTTTTACACGGGATAAGTCACCAGTCGCTTCTTTCACGCCAATAATGTTGCTCACGTTGACTAACTCGGCTACGGTTTCTGGCAACATATCAACGGCAGTACGGCCAGGGACATTATAAAGAATTTGTGGAATATCTGTGCTGGCAGCAACCGCTTTATAATGCGCAATCAATCCCTTAGGAGTTGGCTTATTATAATATGGCGTTACGCCAAGCATAGCGGCAACACCCACCTTAGATAAGGACTTGGTGAGCTCAACGGCTTCAGATGTGGCATTGGCACCATTGCCACCAATGACAGGAACACGGCCCGCAGCAAATTTAACGGTTTGTGAAACGACCGTTACATGCTCAGACATAGGCAGAGTCGCTGACTCGCCAGTAGTACCAACGGCCACAATGGCATCTGTGCCTTGGTCAATATGGAATTCGACTAACCTTTCAAGACTTGCAAAATCTACTGAGCCATCACTGTTCATTGGCGTGATTAAGGCTACGATGCTTCCGTTTATCATCTGACTTTCCCCAAGATTTCAGGATTCGCTATGGTACTGATGCCAACCACTAATGACAAGCATTAACGGGGCTCTCAAATTGAATTAGTTATGGTAGCATTACATCCCGCACAAAAACTCAGCTTCAACCCTGAGTTTTCGCTCTATGATATCGAAAAAGTGAGGAAAATTCATGACCAATTTCCTGGTCGTAACAGCGATGGGTCTCGACCGTCCTGGACTCGTAAGTAAACTAGCTCGTCTTGCCAGTGACTGTGACTGCGATATCGTCGACAGCCGTATGGCATTATTTGGTAACGAATTTACCCTTATCATGATGTTGTCAGGCTCGTGGGCATCAATAACGAAAATTGAAAGCATGCTCCCCAGTCTCAGCGTTGAGTTAGAACTGCTGACAGTGATGAAACGTACCTCTAAACACACACCACAAAATTACCTTTCTCGCCTTGAAGTTCGCTTCACGGGTAAAGACCAGCGCGGCACGATAAAACGCATTACCCAGTTCCTTGCCGACAGGTCATTAGATCTGGCTGCAGTGCGCTCTTTCTCTGAAGAATTACCTGACAGTGAGCAGACGCAAAACGTGTCGCTGACCATTAATATTCCTGAAAAAGTTGAACTAGAAAAGCTCGAACAGAGTATCTATCAACTCGCCCAAGATATGACCTTAGATTGCACTATTCGTCGTATGGAAGGCACAGCCATTTTAGAGGACAGAGGATAATAGATGAATACCTTAACGGCTGGGGCAAAAGCGCCTCAATTTACCCTGCATGATCAACATGGCACGTCAGTTTCACTGGCCGACAGCCTTAAGCAAGGTCCTGTTTTAGTGTACTTTTACCCTAAAGCAGCGACTCCGGGTTGTACAGTGCAAGCCTGCGGCCTACGTGACAGCAAAGCCGCGCTCGATAGCCATAATGTGACGGTATTTGGCATCAGCCCAGATCCTGTGGCTAAGCTGGCCAAATTTGCTGAAAAACAAGCGCTCAACTTTACCTTATTGAGCGATGAAGACCACAGTGTCGCCGATGCTTTTGGGGTCTGGGGCGAAAAGAAATTCATGGGAAAAACCTATGATGGCATCCACAGATTAAGCTTCCTTATCAATACCGATGGCACTATTGCCCACGTGTTCGATAAGTTTAAAACCAAAGATCACCATGAAGTCGTACTCGCGCAAATCGCGGGTTAATGGCTGATATGACGACTAATAAGACACGTCAAGCTGCTGCTTTAATCGACAGTAAAATGTAAACGTCGTCAGTTGATGTCGGTAGGCTGAATAAATAATCGGCAATTGATAACGAAAAGGTCCTGAAATCAGGACCTTTTTCATGAAAAATTTTCACTTTCATATCACAAGATACGATCTAACCGAGCAAAAAATCCGCAAAACCATTCAGCTATGTCCACATTTCATAGCATCTCAGCGTCGGTTTATCCTGCCACATAGGGCCAAATAATCGCGGCGGCAATACTCCACATGGTTAGCCATATAAAACGGTCAAGATAACGCCATGCTGCTGGGCGAGTAAAAATTGGCGCCAGCAAACGCGCACCAAAACTTAAGCCGAAGAACCAAATAAACGATGCCAATACGGCACCGGCGCCAAACCAAGGTCGATGTAAATCATCAAATTGAGTGCTGATACTGCCGAGCAGCACCACAGTGTCGAGGTACAAATGCGGATTAAGCAGACTGATCCCAAGCGTAGTCAACACGGCCTTTTTGAAGGTATCGGCACTATCAGCCTGCTCCATCTCAATGCCCTTGGCCACAAACGATGCCTTGAGCGCATTCGCGCCATACCAGAGTAGAAACGCGGCGCCACCGAAACTCGCCACATGCTTAATGGTCGGGAAAGATTCAATGATGTGCCCCAGCCCCGCCACACCCGCAGTGATCATCAGCGCATCAATCATAGAGCAGAGCAAGGCAATCGGTAACGGGTACGAGCGCTTGATACCTTGCTTAAGCACAAAGGCATTTTGCGCGCCTACAGCAATAATCAAACTGCCACCAATTCCCATACCTTGTATAAATGCCGCTTGCATAACCACCTCTCATGTTCGAAGAAGGCGCTAGCATAGTCAAAACAACAAAATTAATATAACTAATGTTTTTTATGTATCATAAGTAAAATTAATAATCATCAAACACACATCGATTAAGGATGACTATGCTTGAATACGCCAATCTCAAAGCCCTTGCTGTTGTGGTCTCGGAAGGCGGTTTCGATCGCGCCGCCAAAGTGCTGCACATCACCCAGTCGGCGGTGTCGCAACGCATTCGGCAGCTTGAGGAGAAAGTCGGTCAGTCATTACTTATTCGCTCCAATCCCGTGGTCGCCACCCCCACAGGCAAACGCCTGCTGCGCCACTATTCGCAGGTGCAATTACTTGAGAGTGAATTAAGAGCCGAGATGGACGCCGACGATCCCAACCATCCAACCACAGTGCGCATCGCTGTAAATGCCGACAGTTTGGCCACGTGGTTTTTACCTGCGCTAGCAGGCATGTTCAGTCGCCACGCTTGGTTATTGGAATTAATTGTCGATGATGAGTCTTACACCCATCATCTATTGAAAAATGGTGAAGCGGTCGGATGTGTCACCACAACCGAAGTGCCGATGGCGGGTTGCAGCAGTGAGTTTTTAGGCACCATGGAATACCTTTGTGTGGCCACGCCCGAATTTGCCGCGCGCTATTTTAGCGATCTGAGCGACACTCCATCATTTAGTGACACCTCGTCATTCAACACCATCAACCAAGCTCAGTTAGCAAAGGCGCCAGCGGTAGTGTTCTCCACCAAAGATAAGTTGCATGAGAAGTTTCTCGCCCAGTATTTCAATATGACGCCAGGGCAATGGTGGCAACATACTATCCCCTCTTCCGAGAGCTTTTTAGAAGCGATTAACTTGAGTTTAGGTTATGGGCTCGTTGGGCATTTACAAGCTAAACCATTAATCGATAAAGGGATACTGATTGAGATCACCCCTGAACGGCGCATGCGCGTGCCGCTGTTTTGGCAGCATTGGAATATCAAAGCAAAACAAACGACACTGGTTTACCGTGCCCTTGCGGCAACCGCGCAGCATAATTTGCTGCAGGCATAAAAAATCGGGCTCAAACCAAAGTTTGAGCCCGATGTTAAAAGCCTTCAATCTAATATCAAGTGAATCTTAAGCACTCACATTTAACATTTAAGAGTTAACTCACTCTTTATTAGCTCGCTCTTAACGCAGCAATACGTTTCTCTAATGGAGGATGACTCATCATCATTTCTGCCATTGAACGTTTGCCGTTAATACCGAAGGCTGACATTTGTGCAGGCATAGCCGTACTTTCAGGGCCTTGGCGTAAACGCTCAAGCGCAGCAATCATCTTACCTTTACCCGCTAAACGGGCCGCGCCTTCATCGGCTTTGTACTCACGAATACGTGAGAAGTAAGCGACGATGATTGAAGCCAAGATACCGAATAGCATATCCAGCACGAAAACCACGGCCATGTAAGCAAACATGCCTAAACCTTCGCCTTCTTCATCATTGCTCGACACGAAGTTATTGATAATGCCAGCAACCACACGGGCCGCGAAGATCACGAAGGTGTTCACCACACCTTGGATCAGTGTCAAGGTCACCATGTCACCGTTAGCAACGTGGCTCACTTCGTGGGCCAATACGCCTTCGATTTCATCTTGGCTCATGCCATATAACAGACCCGTACTCACAGCCACTAAAGAGTTGTCTTTACTTGGGCCTGTAGCGAACGCGTTCATGTCGGGTGATTGATAAATCGCCACTTCTGGCATTTTAATCCCCGCTTGCTTAGCTTGACGGGCAACCGTCTCCACTAACCAACGTTCGGTACTGTCACGTGGGGTAGTGATCACTTCACAACCCATGGTCTTTTTCGCCATCCATTTTGAAATGGCTAAGCTGATAAAGGCCCCACCGAATCCAAAAATGGCAGCGAACACCAGCAGTCCACCCATAGTAGACGTGTTCACGCCTAGAATAGACATTACAATTGAGGCTACTAGCAACACAGCTAGGTTAGTCGCAATCAATAAAAATATACGCTTCATTTCAGCTCCTTTAGGGCAAGAATGTGCCATTTAACTTTGTTCAAAGACATAATATGTCCAAATCATCGAAATTCAAGTGGTAAAAGAAAAGAGTTTTTAAATTAGGTTATCTTTCTCGTATATAGGCACTGTCTTTCATGGTTCGAGAGTCTAGGGACAGTATATTAATCGAAACTTAAATCTAGCGGCTATCAGTGCTACAGCGCAATTCTGCTTTATTTCTCTATGTTTATCGGGATTAATCTTTGTTAACATGCCAGCACATTCCGAGATTTCAGGATATAAAATGACAATCAATGCCCTACTACTGAGCAGCTCTCGTGTCGGTGATACACCTTACCTTGCCCACGCGATCCCTTTTATTAAACCGCTTACCGCCAAGGCGCAGAAATGGATTTTTATTCCCTATGCTGGCGTCAGCATGAGTTATGACACTTATTTGGCGTCTGTAGTGACAGGGTTAAGTGAGCTTGAACTCGATATCAGTGGCATTCACCAGCATCCCGATCCACAACAAGCGATTAAAGATGCCGACGGTATTTTAATCGGTGGCGGCAACACTTTTCATTTATTGCACCAACTATATCGCTATGATCTGGTAACGCTGATTGGTGAGCAAGTCGCCCTTGGTAAACCTTATATCGGCTGGAGTGCGGGTTCTAACGTATCGGGACTGAGCATTCGCACCACGAACGATATGCCCATCATCGAGCCGCCGTCGTTTAACGCATTAAACTTAGTACCGTTCCAGCTCAATCCGCATTATTCCAATTACCAAGCACCTGGCCACAATGGTGAAACCCGTGCCCAGCGGTTATTAGAGTTCACTAAAGTTGACCCATTAACCCCTGTGGTCGGCATAGTTGAAGGCTCAGCCCTGTGGCGTCAGGGAGACAAACTCTCACTCTTAGGTAACCAACCTGCGTATTTGTTCTGCGGAGAACAGCAAGAAATACCTATCCCTGTGGGCAGCGATCTCTCAAACTTACTCAAGCCATCGCTCTGAAAGGCATGTTCAGAGTCACTTTTTTGAGGCTCACAAAATAATGTGAGCCTCAGCCACTAATATTGTTTTCTTTAAGTCATCGTTTGAACTATATCGGTTGTTATCAAATTAACCTTCATTACTGAATTCACTAAGCAACCAAGGGTTTAATAGAGGGCACATTCATTTGATTGAGGTATCAACAGAGTAATGTGGCATACAACGGCTAAATTGCATCCGCCATAATTTATGTTACAAATATCAAGCTTCGAAGGTAAAATTACTGCTCGCCACAACTATTCGAATCCAACAACTTAGGGCTTTGTCGCAGACAACTTATTAATAATTAGGGATTAAATAGTTCAAACATCTTTAGCTAGACTGAAACATATTGCATATCTGCCTATGGATCAGCGTCATTTTAGTAAGGAGTTTCCATTTTGCGAATGAATCATATGATGAATTACCCTACCGGTTATCCGGCATTACTCAAAAAACTACCTTTTTTCATCTTGACCGCCATCGTCTACGTCGTCGGCATCAATAACGTCAATGCCGCAGAGACAACCGCAGCACCTGCGCCTGTCCCAGAAAAAAAATCTAAAAATTTTACCCACGATACTGTAGTCGAACTCGCGCAACAACTGTCGCAAAAGCCATTTAAAGAAGCCAAGAAAGCGCCTAAAGAGCTGATCGATCTTGATTTTGCCACCTATGGCAAAATCAATTATCAAGAAAATGCCGCGATTTGGGGCGGTACACCCACTAAATTTTCGGTACAGCTTTTTGCTCCGGGTTTTCTCTATAAAAACCTTGTCGATATCGACGTGGTCGAAAACAGCAAAGCGATACCGATAGAGCTCACTGAGGCCTCGTTCGATGTGCCCAGTGACGCCATTGAAAAACTCATCACCCAATTAGGTCAATATGCTGGCGTGCGTTTGCATTACCCCATCAATGACGATGAAATGAAAGATGAATTCATCATGTTTCAAGGCGCGAGCTATTTTCGCTTACTGTCTAAAGGCCAAACCTATGGCTTATCTAATCGCGGTTTAGCAATCGATGTCGCCCAACCTAAAGGCGAAGAATATCCATTGTTTAAGCGCTTTTGGGTTGAACGACCATCCAAATACCAAACGGCGATTGTGGTGCATGCCCTGCTAGACAGCCAAAGTGTCACGGGGGCCTATCGTTTTGGTATTTACCCTGGCGCACCATCACGTGTCGAAGTGGATGTAACCCTGTTCCCACGCAAAGATATTCAACATGTTGGCCTTGCACCGCTGACCTCTATGTTCCTGTTTGGTGGATTAGATAACTCGGATAAACCCGATTACCGCCCTGAAGTACACAACTCAGACGGCTTGCAAATCGATCGCGGCAATGGCGAACGTCTATGGCGCCCCTTAAATAATCCCAACAAACTGCAAGTCAGCGCCTTTGCCGATGAAGATATTAAAGGTTTTGGTCTGATCCAGCGCCATCGTAAGTTTGAAGACTATCAAGATCTGAGTGCAAACTATCAACTTCGCCCTTCAGCGTGGATTGAGCCACTTAATGATTGGGGCAAGGGTCAGCTGGTGTTGATTGAAATCCCATCGAGTGCTGAAACCAACGACAACATAGTCGCCTATTGGGAGCCTCAAGGCGGCCTGAAGAAAGATCAACCATATAAATATTCCTATCGTATGACGGCGTCAAACGACAGCCCTTCAATCGCGTCAAAGGCACGAGTGGTCCGCAGTTCGAAGGGGCAAGTGCTCAGCAAGGGTAAAGAGTTACTCGTCGACTTTAGTAATATCAAGCCACAAGATATTGATAAAATTAGTATCGATGCCAGCATCAGCAAAGGCAAAATCCTGTCTACTCGGATTGTTGCCCACCCTGACATCAATGGTGCACGGGTATTTGTCAGCTTCGAACCAGAAAGCACCAATGTAGCCGAACTGAGATTACAGTTGAAGAAAGACGATAAACCCCTCGCAGCGACTTGGTTATACCGCTGGAATAGCGACGATTGGCAATAGAGCTCAATTAGTTCCCTTGCTTAGCGAGCATAAACCGACCCTATAGCGTTAATAAAAAGGTAAGGTTAATAAAAGCGTCAGTCTTTACTGGCGCTTTTTTATACCTAGCGTTTATCGAGAGATTTTATTGATAAGTTTTTCATTCCTAGATTTATCTAAGCATAAATAAGTTAAACCAAAGCAAAAAACTCACGACCTGTTATTTCGCCGAAATAATATCACAGCTTTTGCTCTGAGTTCTCGGCACAAGAAGAGTTAAATCAACATAGCTACTGGCTTGCTTCAAAATGATGCTATCGGCTTCAAACGTACCGCCGTTACGTGATGCAATGGTTTTCAGCACTCCGCCCCATGACTAACCCGCAGCAAGGAGTCCTGCTAACTAAGGCAAGCGAGATTAGTTCAACACATTGAGATAATCTCTTATATCGGAAACGGCGCACCCAGCGTGTCAGTCAAGCTTGGCCTTAAACCTCTCGCGAACAACACTGACTAAATGTGGAAATCCAGATGCATAAAGCCCCAACTTTCGTTGAGGCTTTATGCTATTCAAACAGAATAATGGTTCCCGAGGCCAGACTTAAGCTTTTATCGGCAGCGGCACGCCAAGCGTGTCAGTCAAGTTTGGCCTTAAATCTCTCGCGGACAATACTGACTAAATGTGGAAATCCAGATGCAAAAAAGCCCCAACTTTCGTTGAGGCTTTATGCTATTCAAACAGAATAATGGTACCCGAGGCCAGACTTAAGCTTTTATCGGCAGCGGCACGCCAAGCGTGTTAGTCAAGTTTGGCCTTAAATCTCTCGCGGACAACACTGACTAAATGTGGAAATCCAGATGCAAAAAAGCCCCAACTTTCGTTGAGGCTTTATGCTATTCATACAAAATAATGGTACCCGAGGCCAGACTTGAACTGGCACGCTGTTACCAGCGAGGGATTTTAAATCCCTTGTGTCTACCGATTCCACCACTCGGGCAAACTCTAAATATTAATGACGGGAATCATGTCAAAAATATTATTAACGCTATATAACTAACACTTAATACAACAACTAAATCTTTAATAAACCCCTATTAATGCTTAGGACTTTATTTTTACCATTATCATCAAAAATAATGGTACCCGAGGCCAGACTTGAACTGGCACGCTGTTACCAGCGAGGGATTTTAAATCCCTTGTGTCTACCGATTCCACCACTCGGGCAAACTCTGAATATTAACAACGGGAATCGTGTCATTAATACATTAATCTATGGAGGCGCGACCCGGAGTCGAACCGAGATCGACGGATTTGCAATCCGCAGCATAGCCATTCTGCCATCGCGCCATAGTTGCTAACTCGGATTAACCAAAATTAGACTTCAAGAATATTGGAGCGACATATCGGGTTCGAACCGATGACCTATACCTTGGCAAGGTATCGCTCTACCAACTGAGCTAATGTCGCATTGTGTTTTGCTATTGACTCAAATCAACAAGGTATCGTATTTGACCTTACCAACAGAGCGAATATCACATTTCAATATTCAGTAGCGTTAAGATTTTGTTTTCACATCGTCTCTTGTCTACGGGGTGGCATTCTACCGATTTACCACCCAGTGTCAACCGCTGTTTTATCGATAACTTACTGCTTGCACACTAAATAATCTCTTTGATTTTTTATTGCACTATTCAGCAGTCAGATCTTTCCAAGCGGCTAAAATGTAACTCATCATTGACCAAAACGTTAATACTGCGGCGATATATAGCAGCACAAAAGCGGCATTGGTCATTAAAGGATTGTATTGCCAAATAAGGCCAATAATTGCCACCATTTGCGCGGCAGTTTTATATTTACCAATCCAAGACACGGCGACAGTGCCACGTTTACCTATCTCAGCCATCCATTCTCTCAACGCTGAAATGACAATCTCGCGGCCAATCATAAATAGTGCAGGCATAGTCAACCAGATATTGGCGTATTGATCGACTAACAGCACTAAGGCTGTGATCACCATCAACTTGTCAGCGACTGGATCGAGGAAAGCGCCAAAACGGGTTAATTGCTTCAATTTACGGGCAGCATAACCATCTAATGCATCCGTTAACGCCGCGAGCCAAAAGGTAAAGGCGGCAACAAAAGGGGTCCAGTCATAGGGTAAATAAAACAGCACCACGAAAATGGGCAGTAAAAAAAGCCTGAAAAGAGTTAATGCTATAGGTAAGTTAAACGGCATGATCAAACCAGTTAGTCAAAAGCAGCGCCAATCTTGCCTTAATTTTATCACCCTCGCAATGCATCATGAATGGTTTGTGCCATTTCTATGCTGATCCCTGGTACTTTGACTAATTCCGCCACACTTGCTCCTTTCACTTCTTGCAAGCCACCTAAATGCTGCAACAAAGCTTTACGACGTTTAGGACCAATTCCAGGAATCGATTCCAGTGTTGAAGTATTGCGGGTTTTCTGGCGACGATTACGGTGGCCAGTGATTGCAAATCGATGGGATTCATCACGAATATGTTGAATAAGGTGCAACGCAGGCGAATCACCTTCGAGGGAAAAGCTGGTTTCGGTATCTCCTAAGATCAAGGTTTCGAGTCCAGGTTTACGGCCCTCACCTTTCGCCACCCCAATGAGCTGCGGCGCTTTATCTAAATGGACAAACTTTTCATCCACTATCTTCTGGGCGATACGCAGCTGCCCGAGTCCACCATCGATAAACAGAATGTCAGGGATTTTACCGCCCGCCTCAATCTTATCGAAGCGTCGGCTCACCGCTTGCTTCATTGCCGCGTAATCATCGCCCGGTGTAATCCCCTCGATATTATAGCGACGATATTCACCTTTATGCGGCCCTTCCCGATTGAACACCACACAGGAGGCAACCGTGCTCTCCCCCATGGTATGACTGATATCGAAACATTCCATCCGTTGAATAGGCGTACTCAATTCAAGGATTTCCTCAAGTAACACAAAACGCTGCTCGACCGTATTTTTATGGGACAAGCGCGTAACCACGGCATTGGTCGCATTGGTCACGGCTAACCGTAAGAAGCTCGCCCTATCGGCACGCACATTGGTCTTAATCGAAAACTTTTTATCTAGCGCTTCTGAAATCGCCGTTTCGAGTTCATGTAATTCTTCAAAGTTGTGGCTAATCACCACTTCCTTTGGGATCGTGCGTTGAATATCCGCATTTAAATAAAACTGCAGGATGAAAGAGCGCAGCACTTCGTCCATATCGGTTTGGGCGGGCACGGAAG
Source organism: Shewanella sp. N2AIL (assembly GCF_022690845.1). Classification (NCBI taxonomy): domain Bacteria; kingdom Pseudomonadati; phylum Pseudomonadota; class Gammaproteobacteria; order Alteromonadales; family Shewanellaceae; genus Shewanella; species Shewanella sp. N2AIL. The sequence goes on from NZ_JALBYT010000010.1 coordinate 139,832, forward strand.
GATAATAGCTGCGACTGCCAAAGATTTTACCCTCGCGGATAAACAGCAAATGGAAACAGGCGATGCCCGACGCATAATGCACACCGATGACATCCATATCACCTTTATTATTCGATACTTCCTGTTGTTCGGCGACTTTACGCAGCGCCATTATCTGATCGCGAAATCGTGCAGCTTGCTCATAAGCTTGTCGCTCGGCCGCAAGCTCCATTTTGTCAACCAAGGCGCTGATCACTTGCTGATCTTTGCCCTTTAAAAACAGGCTGGCGAGTTTCACTTGCTCGTCGTAATCGGCGTTGCTGACTTTACCCACACAGGGCGCGCTACAACGGGAAAGTTGATATTGCAAACAGGGGCGTGAGCGAGACTTGTAGTAAAGGTCGTCACATTGACGAATTGGAAACAGCTTCTGCATTAAATGCAGACTTTCACGTACCGCGCCGCCGTTAGGATAAGGGCCAAAATAGTGGCCTTTTTCCCGCTGCGGACCACGATGATAAGCAAGCCTTGGGTGTTCGTGCTGGCTTAACAGTATGTAAGGATAAGATTTGTCATCACGCAATAACACATTGTATTTGGGCATGTATTGCTTGATGTAATCATTCTCAAGCAACAGAGCATCGGTTTCGCTGTGGGTCAGCGTCACATCAATATGGTGTATATGCGAGACTAAGGCTTGGGTCTTAACATTAGCGAGATTTTTACGAAAATACGAGGTAAGCCGTTTTTTGAGATCTTTGGCTTTACCCACATAAATGACGTCATTCTTGACGTCATACATGCGATAAACCCCAGCGGAGGATGAAACCGTACGTAAAAAACTTTGGGCGTTAAATTCAGTCGACATCATTTACACCTACAGTTTTGCAGACTTAACACAGACAACATGGCAACATTTAACCCACGAACTCACTCGACTCAAGCCATCGACCAACGAAATTCACTTACTATTAAAAATGGCCAGCATCCAACATCTTATAGCGAATAGCTAACCGCGTTAGCTCAACATCACCACTGATCCCCAGTTTGGCAAATAAACGATAGCGGTAACTGTTAACGGTTTTAGGGCTTAAGTTCAGCTGCTCAGAAATATCGTTTACCTTCTCGCCGTTGGTGATCATCAACATGATTTGTAACTCACGTTCAGACAGAGACTTAAACGGGTTTTCATCGGCGGGATTAAACTGGCTCAGCGCCATCTGTTGGGCAATTTCAGGGGATAAATAACGTTGGCCACGAGAGACCTGACGTATCGCTTGCAGTACTTCCGGTGGCGTTGCACCTTTAGTCAAATAACCCGAAGCGCCAGCCTGCATAACTTTACTCGGAAACGGATCTTCCGTGTGCACAGTCAACACAATTATTTTAGCATGGGGCTGATAACGTAGAATTTTTCGAGTGGCTTCCAGTCCGCCCATTCCTGGCATATTCATGTCCATTAAGATCACATCGGCTTCATTTTGGCGAGCCCACTGCACCGCAGTCTCACCATCAGGGGCTTCGCCCACCACTTTGATCCCACGTTCATCTTCTAAGATACGGCGGATCCCAGTTCTCACAAGCTCATGATCGTCAACCAAATATATCGAAATCAACTTTATCCACCTTTTACTATTTTCAGCTCGTTCCGTGCGTTAAATAAAGCAACACAGCAAACGGATAACGAGTTCATAAGGCTAATTTAGCCCAACAACCCCATTTCGCAAAGCATAAATTCAACATTGTTAACTAGATGATATTTAAAGAAAGGATTCCAGAATAGCATACCAATAAAAAGCGTTTAAAAACGAAGCAATACACAAAGCGCTATCAGCCTAAATGCTTGTTGGATCGGTAGTACAGCACAAGTAAAGAATCCGCCTTCTTAGAAGGCGGCTTTGACTTGCCCCTGGAAGGGGCTATTCCAAGAACCTACATCATCTGCAACGACAATTGAGCCTCATGTTCCTGATCTTGTTTATCTTGATGGCGCA
>NZ_JALBYT010000110.1:0-270 GCF_022690845.1 Shewanella sp. N2AIL
GAACACTCATTGTTACATTGATTTAAATTTTTGACTGCCAACCCGAAGGTTAAGCAGTTTCGATTAACTCAACACCTGTGAGTGTCCACACAGATTTCTTGTTTTATCTTGTTAAAGAGCAACTCAATATCCGTAAGAGGACTTGAGTACCACACTGAGCGCCGAACGCTTCCAGTTGGCTAGGGCTGCGTATTCTACGCATTTCCCGTTTCGCGTCAAGGAGTATTTTCAACTTCTTGCTGCGATTGAATTAAGTGCCATTCTCAACAG
>NZ_JALBYT010000111.1:0-265 GCF_022690845.1 Shewanella sp. N2AIL
TGCTTGTTACTAGCTCGCCAACGCTTTTCGCAAGTTACTACGTCCTTCATCGCCTCTGACTGCCAAGGCATCCACCGTATACGCTTAGTCGCTTAACCATACAACCCAAATGAGTTTCACTCATCTGCGCCGCATTGAGACCAGCTTGGTTTTACTTGTCTCACTTCTGACCAAAGAAGTGGACGCGCCTTAGACGTAAACTATTCAACTAAGAATAATTTACTTTTGAATATTCAAGACACTTAATAAAGTGTTTGAGAACTCA
>NZ_JALBYT010000112.1:0-264 GCF_022690845.1 Shewanella sp. N2AIL
GACTAAACACTTCTCGAATAACCTCACTGCCCAATCGTTTACGCGCCTGAGTCACGGCGCTGCGTGCAACATAATCAATCTCTTGCGGCAAAACAATGTCGAGTTTGTTGATGAGTGACCGAACAGATTCTCCTCGAAACAAAGCCATTCCGATAGCGGCCCAAATCATCGCATCCATCGGCAATTTACGCCGTCTTAACGTCGCAACGCCCTGAGAGTCCAAACAAGATTGAATTAACTCAGGTTCTAACACATCAGCTAAGC
>NZ_JALBYT010000113.1:0-260 GCF_022690845.1 Shewanella sp. N2AIL
GACTTGCATGTGTTAGGCCTGCCGCCAGCGTTCAATCTGAGCCATGATCAAACTCTTCAATTAAAGTTTTGTTGCTTCCGTCTTGCGACTTCAGCGGCTCAATGAATTCTGATTTTTTGTTTCTCGCTAAAAGAAACAAACTGTACATATTGCTATGAACACTCATTGTTACATTGATTTAAATTTTTGACTGCCAACCCGAAGGTTAAGCAGTTTCGATTAACTCAACACCTGTGAGTGTCCACACAGATTTCTTGTTT
>NZ_JALBYT010000114.1:0-258 GCF_022690845.1 Shewanella sp. N2AIL
CCACCGATCCAGTTCTGACTGACAGCGGCACCTTAACCATTACCGATGCCGACAGCGGCCAGGCCGTGTTCCAAGCCGGCAACGGCACTCCAAGTGTTGGCGCGCTCGGCAGCCTGACTATCGATGCCGACGGCAACTGGACTTACAACGTCGATAACGCCGACGTGCAATATCTGGCTGAAGGCGAAACTAAGGTCGAAACCTTTGTGGTGTTGAGCCAAGACGGCACTGAGCACACGGTCACCATCACCATTACCG
>NZ_JALBYT010000115.1:0-258 GCF_022690845.1 Shewanella sp. N2AIL
CCACCGATCCAGTTCTGACTGACAGCGGCACCTTAACCATTACCGATGCCGACAGCGGCCAGGCGGTATTCCAAGCGGGCAACGGCGTTGCTAGCAATGGCGCACTCGGCAGTCTGACTATCGATGCCGACGGCAACTGGACTTACAACGTCGATAACGCCGACGTGCAATATCTGGCTGAAGGCGAAACTAAGGTCGAAACCTTTGTGGTCTTGAGTGACGATGGCACTGAGCACACGGTCACCATCACCATTACCG
>NZ_JALBYT010000116.1:0-255 GCF_022690845.1 Shewanella sp. N2AIL
GTTGATTTCTTAGGCAAATCCGGGGAATCGCACTTTAGTGTGCAGACTGAGAGCTGATGACGAGGTCCTAAGGGACTGAAGTAGTTGATGCCATGCTTCCAGGAAAATCTTCTAAGCTTCAGGTTAGTGGGAATCGTACCCCAAACCGACACAGGTGGTCGGGTAGAGAATACCAAGGCGCTTGAGAGAACTCGGCTGAAGGAACTAGGCAAAATGGTACCGTAACTTCGGGAGAAGGTACGCTCCTGTTGGTGA
>NZ_JALBYT010000117.1:0-255 GCF_022690845.1 Shewanella sp. N2AIL
CTTGATCGTTTCGGCAGGGGTTTCTTTTGACTTAGGCATAAGGGGATGCTGAAAAGGTTTCGACCAATCGAGTCTACCATGTTTTCTAAGCCAAACGAGTACGGTTGAACGGCCTTGAATACCAAAATGGGCTTGGGCTTGTTTGTACGTCATTTCGCCTTTTTCAACACGCTCTACAACGCGTAATTTAAAGGCTAAGGTGTAATCTCGTTGTGTGCGCTTACGGCTTGAGTTAATTGATGTTGTCATAAAGAA
>NZ_JALBYT010000118.1:0-255 GCF_022690845.1 Shewanella sp. N2AIL
TTATGCCTAAGTCAAAAGAAACCCCTGCCGAAACGATCAAGCGCCTTGAACGTGAGTTAGCAGAAGAGAAACTGCGTAACAAAATCCTCAATGGCATGGTTGATATCATGGACAATGAATATGGAGCTGGCCTCAGAAAAAAGTACTTATCCGGTACGTCTGGCAAGCAAAAGCTAAAAGCGAAATAAACCTCGCAGCTGCATGTCGTGCTGCGGGTATGTCGAGGCAAGGTATTTATCAGGCAGTTGCTCGAAT
>NZ_JALBYT010000119.1:0-255 GCF_022690845.1 Shewanella sp. N2AIL
GTTGATTTCTTAGGCAAATCCGGGGAATCGCACTTTAGTGTGCAGACTGAGAGCTGATGACGAGGTCCTAAGGGACTGAAGTAGTTGATGCCATGCTTCCAGGAAAATCTTCTAAGCTTCAGGTTAGCGGGAATCGTACCCCAAACCGACACAGGTGGTCGGGTAGAGAATACCAAGGCGCTTGAGAGAACTCGGCTGAAGGAACTAGGCAAAATGGTACCGTAACTTCGGGAGAAGGTACGCTCCTGTTGGTGA
>NZ_JALBYT010000011.1:0-130310 GCF_022690845.1 Shewanella sp. N2AIL
CTCAGTAGCAACAAGGTATGATAAATTAGCCCGGAATTATGCAAGTACACTGGCCTTGGCTTGCTGCCTTATATGGCTGCCAATGTGGGTTGGCTAAATTATGAACAGCAAAGATCAACAGGCCCTAAATGTATCATTGTATTTCTACTAAACATCTGCTCGGCATTGTACTAGCTGCTGTCAGCTTGACAGCGTGTAATTCTAATGATGACGATGAACCTTCGTCAGAGAAGCCTTCTTTTACTGTAACAGCAACGGCAAGCGGTGGCAGTATTAGCCCGTTGAGTATTGATGTTACTGAGGGAGGGACAACAAATTTTACCTTAACAGCTGATAGTAACTATCACATTAATACTGTTACGGGTTGCAATGGTAGCTTGTCAGGTTCTACATATACTACAGGAGTTATTACAGCTGCTTGCAGTGTAAATGCGACTTTTGCAATCGACCAACATACTGTAAGTGTAACCGTCGGGAGCGGAGGATCTGTGAGTCCAATGAGTGCCACAGTTGACCATGGCTCGACGACTAGTTTTACCTTAACTCCGCAGAGTGGCTTTGGTATTAGTAGTGCGAGTGGTTGTAACGGGGCTTTGGTTGATAGTACCTATACAACAGGCGATGTAACTGCTGATTGCTCCGTTACTGTCTCTTTTATTGCCCTGAATAGTATTTCTGGCACTGCAGCTGCTGGTGCCCCAATTATTGGGCAAGTTTGGATTAAGGATGTGAATGGTCTTTTACGCAATTCAGCTATAGGACTTAATGGTAGTTATTCTATTGATGTTACCGATATGGTTCCTCCATTGCTTGTAAATGCACGTGGTACGGTTGGAGGAAGAGTCGTTAATTATAGTTCCGTCGCTCAAACCGCTGATTTAGGTGGAACAATTAACATTACGCCATTTACGGACTTGATTCTGGCTAATGTTTTGGGGCAAATCACCACTAATTACTTTGATGCTCCCAATTTTGGTGATTTAAGCAGTGAGGCTGTCGAGGCGGCTAGAGCGACATTAACCGCACGTTTATTACCAGTCCTTGCGGCACTTGGACTGGATGCAAGCATTAATTTATTAACTGAATCCTTTAACGCTGACCATACTGGGCTTGATGCAGCACTCGATGTGCTTCGCGTAGATATTGATCCAGTTAGTAATGTGGCAACAATCTTGAATGTGCTTACACAACAAAGTATTAGTGATGATCTAACTTCTACAACGGATAACAGTGTGTTGCCGGAACCTGGTAATATTACCGCTGCGTTAAGTGACTTTGACGCTATCATTGCCCGTTTTAATGCATTCGCTGCCATGTTTGCGTCCGAAATTCCTGCAGTAAACGATCCAGTATATCTTGCACATTTTCATGCAAACTTTAAGGAAAGCGGTTCGACAGATCCAAACGACATCTTGCTTAATGATCCTGGAATGGGTTGGACTATTGGGCAGTATCAAATTATTGAGAAAGTTTCAGATACTGATTGGTTGATTGGTGGTGCTGTTTACGACGCACAAGGTCCTAGTGGCGAAACTTTTGAAATGCATGCGTTTAAAGATGGTGCAAACTGGAAGTTGGCAGGCAATCAGGCTGAGGGGGATCTATCAATGATCCCTCAAGTATTTCGTTCAAAAACGGATGGCAGTTATGTATATGACAGCCATATCGAATTTAATTTTGATAGCCCTAATGGCAATATTGCCTATATAGGTATATCTGGCCCAGGCCTTAGTTACACTTATACCAATAGTTTTGACGGTTTCATGGGGGCTATTTTTGATGTAGCGAGTTATGAAATTCTTAATGATGAACGAATTGGTACTGGTCAGTGGCTACCTGATTGCAGTGATAACAGTAGTGATGCTTGTTTCGCTCGGAATATGCTTCAAGTCGGACGGAATTACACTATGCAGGCATATGACAGTAATCTGAACACTATAGGTTCTGGGTATAGTATTGCTTTAAAGGCTATTCCAACCACTGCAGCCATTGCCGAGAGTAAGGCTGCAGAGCTTTATCCCACGATTACTTCAGTTTCTAAGGGCGGTTCTGCGGTTTCAACACTCGCTCAGGCTGCATTAGGTGGGGAGTTTAGTGTTAGTTGGACCTTGCCAGAAAACTATCTGGGTAGTTGTATTACAATTTTAGGTTTCCAGATTGACGGTAGCCTAGGATATCAGGATAGTCGTAATCAAGATCTCGCTTGTCATGATACATCAGCAACAGTTAGTCATACAGCATATGATGGGGTTGCAAGCTGGGCAGCAGTCTGGACGTGGTTGCTACAAGACGATGGTGTTGAGTATGGTGAAAGTTATCAGTGGTTACCTTAATACTTCATTAGGGCGGTTAGCTGATTCTTGAGCTTGTGAGAGATAAAACCTCTCTCTTTAGTGTGATAGTTGTATAGGGGGAATTTAAATTCCCTCTATTATTTTCGTTAAACACAGACCAGAATTCAGATAATAAGAGCGGCATGTCATTTTCAGAAATGGAACCTATGACCTAATACTATCTTAACTGTCCATTTCATTAAAAATCGTTTACTCCTCACTCATTATTTTTCAGCATATTCCTACTAGATATCAAGGCTATAAACTATTTTTAGTACGGAATAAGGTATTGATTTTGTGACTTAAAGTGCTTTAGGTACTATAGTGAAAGCTTATTTTATCTGAAACTTAGGTGTGCGCTTCCTAGGTTTCTTATTTGATTTTGGGGGAAAAGTGCGAATTTTAATGAACAATTTCAAGGTGATTAGTTTGATGCGTCAGTGGTTACTGCTGGCATTATTAAGTGTGGCGTTGCCGCTACAGGCGAGCGAAGAGCCGCAGTGGATGGGGACGGCCGACTTGCCCATGAGTGGGCGAATCCAGACCGGTGAACTTGCCAATGGCATGCGCTATTTATTATTGAGCAATAAGACGCCAGAGCAGGCTGTCATAGTACGCATGCGGGTGGACGTAGGCTCAGTGGTGGAGTCTGATACCGAGCAGGGGTTAGTGCATTTTCTTGAACACATGGCCTTTAATGGCTCGACGGGTTTGGCTGCGGGGGAGATGATCCCGACATTGCAGCGTCTTGGTCTGAGTTTTGGCGCCGATACCAATGCTGTGACTGAGTTTCAGCAGACGGTTTATCAATTCAACTTGCCAAGTAATAGCCAAGATAAAGTCGATACCGCTTTGTTTTTAATGCGCGAAATTGGCAGTAATTTATTACTCGACCCGGCGCTTATCGAGCGTGAAAAAGCTGTGGTATTGGCTGAACTGCGTGAGCGTAGCGGTGCGGATCTGGAGAATTACCGCAATCAATTACAGTTTTTAATGCCAGATACACTGTTGTCAAAGCGCTTACCTGTGGGTGAGGCGAACAGCATCAAGAATGCTACTCGCGAGATGCTGCTGTCTTTATACCAAGGTTTTTACACGCCCTCACGCACCACCTTAATTGTGGTGGGTGATATCGAGGTAGCCGCAGTTGAACAAAAGATAAAACAACAGTTTGCCAGTTGGCAGGCCGCGCCTTTGGCGGCGAAGGTTAAGCCGCAAACGCTGGGCACTGTCGCAGAGCGTCAACGCGTCGAGGCGGCGGCATTTTTCGATCCTAGCCTATCGACCTCGGTTTCACTCGGTATGCTCAAGCCTATGGCATATCCAGCCGACAGCCCTGCCGTGCGAGAGCAGGAAATACTGCTTGAACTCGCCCACGGCATCTTGTATCGCAGAATGGAGTCGCAGTTACTGCATAGCCAAGGTTTATCTGGCGTTAGCCTGCAGGTTGGGGATCAATTTGATATCGCCTATGGCACTCAAATGAGCTTAGGTACGCAGGAGAATAACTGGCAAGAGGGCATAGCAATATTGGAGCAAACCCTGCGCCAAGCACAAGAGTTTGGTTTTAGTCAGCAGGAAATTGACCAACAAATCAAACGTATGCACAAAGGGTATCAGCTCAGCGCAGCGGGTAGCACTACTATCCACAGTGTGAATATTGCCGAGGGGTTAGTGTATTCGGTCGCGGAAAATCGCGTGCCTGTAGAGCCTGAGTGGCAGCTGGCATTTTTTGAAAAAATACTGCCAACAGTGACGCCGCAAAAGCTAAAGCAAGTGTTTAATCAGACATGGAATGCTACGCCGTATCTGTATCTGACGAGCAATAAGCCCATCGAAAATGTTGAAAAACAGCTTATCGCTAGCTATGAGAAAAGCCGCAAACAAGCTGTGAGTGCGCCAGCAACTAAGGCGATTGACGAGTTTGCATACACTCAATTTGGCGATCAAGGCAAGTTAGTGGCCGATAGTCGCGATGCCGAAACGGGCATTCGCCAGCTACAATTTTCCAATGGCGTACGCCTTAATCTTAAGCCTACTGACTTTAATAAAGGCACTACTTTGGTCAGCCTCAACATAGGCTTTGGTGAAGTGCCATTCCCTGAGTTAGATGGCTTATCTTATCTGTTTAACAGTGCGTTTGTGCAGGGTGGACTCAAGGCCCATGATTATGAAAGCCTGCAGGAGATTTTTGCTGGGCAAGATATTTCCATCAACCTAGGCGTGCGTGAGCAGAGTTTTGGCGGTGAGATTAGTACCAATGCTGCAGAACTGCGCACGCAGCTCGGTTTAATGACGGCCTTTTTGATTGAACCCGGCATGAATAAGCAGGCTGAGCAATTGTTCCGCGAGCAAGTGATTGCTGAGCAGCAAAGTCTCCATAGCAACCCGCAAACTGAGTTTTCTAATCAGTTTGACCGTATCTCCCACAGTGGTGATAAACGTTATGGTTATGGTGAACCGGAAGAAATTTTAAAACGTCAGTTTGCAGAGCTGGCGCCGAGTTTCCATTCAGCCGTAGAGCAAGGGGCAATTGAAATCGCCATAGTGGGTGATTTCGACGAAGCCAGCGCCATCGCCGCTGTAGCAGAAACCCTCGGGGCAATCAAACGCAGCCCCACTGAACATGGCCAATCGCTAGTGCCTGTGTTCCCGAAAGTGCCTGCTAAGATGACGTTAACACACTATGGTCATCCAGATTCAGCGGCGCTGGCCATGGTGTGGCCAACAACGGATATGACTCACTTGAGCCAACATGCGGGATTGGGATTGCTGGAGCAAGTGCTCGGCATTTTATTAACGGAGAATGTGAGAGAAAAAGCGGGCGCGAGTTATTCGCCATCGGCCTTTTCTTATAGTGATTTCAATGCCAGCGGTTATGGTTACTTAGGTTTGTTTAGCGTGACGACTCAAGCCATGTTGCCAACGGTGGCCGAGTATTTCACCGCTGCAGTTAACCAAGTCAAGCAGCCGCAGGGGATTAGCGAAGACTTACTTAACCGAGCCCGCCAACCTGTGCTTGAATGGATGCAAGCCGCGCCGCAGAGCAATGGTTTTTGGTTAGATTTAGCGTCAAAAGCCCAGAGTTATCCTGGACGCTTTGCTGCTTTCAAACAAAGACAAGCGTTGGCGCAGAAGATGACACCGGCAGAGCTTAGTAAACTGGCACAGCAATATTTGCCAGCAGAGGGTAGTTTAACCATCCAAGTCCTTCCTGCACCCTTAACACCTCAGCAATGAGTGTTGGGTTCATAGAATAGAAGATTGACCATTCGCCGCCATATCCCCTGTGCTAGCCAGTGCAGGGGATATTTTGTTTCTATTCCTTCTGTTCCTTCAATTTAGGGCCAATTCCACGGCCTATATCCCTTGGTCGCAAACGGAAATACCTGTTGTCGAAAAAGCCACTCACTTAACTGCGGTCGCCCCACTACTCTAAGCGCAACTTATTTGCGAGGAGATGGGTGAGGTATATGTTGCGATATCTTTTGTGTAGTTTTTGTTTAGTGCTTCTGTATCCAACTGGGATAGATATGTACTTGGTTGGTTTACCGCAAATCGCGCAGGATTTAGGCGCGAGTGAAGCACAGTTGCATATCGCTTTTTCTGTGTATCTTGGCGGAATGGCGGCAACCATGCTTTTTGCTGGCAGCGTAGCGGACCGATTAGGGCGCAAGCCTGTCACTCTATTCGGCGCTATTGTCTTTGCCTTAGCTTCGTATTTAGGTGGTATGGCTGAGACAAGCAATCAGTTCTTACTCATACGTTTTATGCAGGGAATTGGTGCTGGTTCCTGTTACGTTGTCGCCTTTGCTATTTTACGCGACACCTTGGACGATAAGCGCCGAGCTAAAGTGCTCTCAATGATCAATGGTATTACGTGCATTATCCCGGTCATTGCACCTGTTATTGGGCATGTAATTATGCTCAAGTTCCCTTGGCAGAGTCTGTTTAGCACTATGGCTGGCATGGGACTATTAGTCTGTTTGTTATGTATTTTTATATTACGGGAGACTAAGCCTGTGCAGAGTAGGATTGAGGATGTTAATCGTCAGTTGGCGCCGCAAGAATCTTTTCGTCAGTCCTTTTTCCTCAGCCGGCTTGTTATGACGACTCTAGGTGTGACTACGATTCTCAGTTATGTCAATGTGTCTCCCATGCTGATCATGGGGCAGATGGGGTTTGACCGCGGGCAATACTCTAATGTTATGGCATTGACAGCGTTAGTGAGTATGCTGGTATCGTTCTCGACTCCTTTTGCACTTGCTGTGCTTAAAGAAAAAAGTTTGATGTTGATTTCACAGCTGTTATTTGCAGCTGCCGCGCTAGTGTTTGTGCTAACTCAGGTGCAATATTTTAGCCTTAATGTGAATTTATTAGGCTTTGGTTTTGTCTGTAGCGGATTCGCTATTGGATTTGGTGTGACTATGAGCCAAGCACTGAGCCCCTTTGCATCGCGTGCTGGGGTGGCAAGTTCATTGTTAGGTATTGCACAGGTTTGTACTTCAGCACTGTATATTTGGCTGATGGGATTAATAGGTATTAGTCCACTTAACATATTGTTGCTGATATTAGCCTTGGGCTCTGTTATCAGTACCTTACTCATATTATGTGTGCCTACAGCACCGAGCGTTTATCTAGATGAAGAAATCACTCGCACGTCTTGACCTTAATCTATTGTTTACTCTACAACTTCTCTTACAAGAGCGGAGTGTGACTAAGGCCGCTAAAAAGCTCAATGTCACCCCATCAACCGTGAGTAAATCCTTGGCGAAATTGCGTGATTGGTTTGACGACCCACTATTCATTAAAACGCCTCAGGGATTGCAGTTAACGCCATTGGCCCAAAGCATGGAGCATGACTTAGCCGATTGGTTACAAATGGGCAAACAGCTTATGGGCAAGCGCGGGGACGATATGGCAAAAGGGCTCAGTTTTGAGCTAATGCTTGAGTCACCTTTGTCGCTCATTATGCTTAATCAATTAACGCAGGCTATTTACCAACACTACCCTGATGCAAAAGTGAAAGTACGAAATTGGGATTATGATTCACTGGAGGCCATTATTCGCGGTGAGGCTGACATAGGTTTTACTGGCCGAGAAAGTCATCCTCGCTCCAAGGAGTCCCTTGATTTATTGCCTTATTTTATCGATTTTGAGGTTTTATTTACCGATCTTCCTCAGGTGTATTTGCGCCGCGATCATCCCGCCTTGCAGGAAGAGTGGAATATAGACACTTTCTTAAAATACTCGCATATCAATATCTTGTGGGAAAAGAGCGAAGCCTGGGCCTTAGATGATGTGCTTATCGAGCTTGGTTTAAGTCGCAATATAGTGCTCACCTTGGCCAGTTTTGAGCAGTCACTGTTTGTCGCGGCTCAGCCTCACCACAGTATGATGGTAATCGCGCCGCAATATTGTGAGCAATATGCTCGTCAATTACATCCTGACTTAGTCAGTCGCCCGATCCCGATAAGTGGTGAATATCTTGATAAACTTGCCATTCCTTTTACCTTGATTTGGCATAAGAGAAACAGCCACAACCCTAAAATCACTTGGCTGCGAAACAGGATAAAAGCGATTTATCAACAGCATGATTAAGGCTGTTAACCATCATTGCCCTACAAATATTCTGCTTTTAGTTAATCACAACAAGTGGCTAGAGAACCGGATCGTTATCCCCTCGTATTCAATATTGCACGGTTTTTCGCATGGCACATGTGATCAAAAGCTGGTAAGTTCTATTTATTACAAGTAATTAACTATGCGCGCTTTTGCTATTCAAATAAGGTGATGGCACTGCACACTGATAAAAGGCTAAGTGTCCTGCCATTTAGGAGTAATTTTTCAAATGAGCATTCAGTTAAGGCTGATTAAGCTTCGAAAGAAAATTAGAGCAAATAAGATAAAAGTGATTGATGCAATCATTGCTGATCACTCAGCAGAAATATGCATCATTTGTGGCTCTCAAGAGCAGTTGACTAGGGAGCACGTGATTCCTCAATGGATCTATAATCGTTGTACTAAACGAACTTTTGAAACAACAACTAACGGTATTTCTCAAACGTACAATAAAACCACACTACCAGCATGCAAAGATTGCAACTCTAATTTACTTGGTTACCTAGAGAGGCATTTGAAGCATGAATTTCAGAGAGTCGATGTCAGTCACCAACAATTCTCCCAAGATACCTTAGAGTTAATCATCCTATGGTTAGAGACATTAGAGTATAAATTTCAAGTGCTTGACCTGAGAAGAAACTTAAATAGGGTAAAAGGGGGAGAATATATTCCTTTCATTGGCAAAATGCCGATAGCAATGTTTCAAGGTCCTATGGACACTAGTCCTGCAAAGGTGTTTTCAAATATTCGTTCGGCATTGCAAGTATTGAGTGTGAAATCCAAGGCAGATAGGCTTAATTCCCTTTGTGTTATCCATACAACAAACAAAGATTTTCATTTTTTCCATTCTACGAATAACTTTATATTCATTGAGTTGGCTGAGTTCGGAGTCGCATTTTTCTACTTTTATAAACAAAAGTTTGAGGACTACAGCGTTGCTGTTCAGTCAGCTATGGGAATCGTTCAAGAAAACTATGCGGGGGCGGGCGCATAAGGTATGGGGAGGGGCTGTCCCATTCAACCGCAGCGATTAAGGTTGTTGTGATTGAGTTTAGTTGTTGCGTTGTCTGCTCCTTAGACGGGCGTTATACCCAATTGCTGGCAAATATATTGGATGCACAGTTCCCGCTGCTGACACCACAGTCCGTAGCTGACTGGGATGAGTTTAATCCCCGCACGCTGTAACAGTTTATACAGTTCAATATCGAAAAAGTCCGCCCATGGTCCTGGGTAACCGATTAAATCTATCGCTAAATATTGGTCACCATAACGGCACAGAATATCCAGTTCGAGTCCCGCCATATGGTAGGCGCGCCAGACTGTTATGCCTTTTGCTTCAATCGCCTGTGCCACCGACTGGCCGAAGCTATCGAGGGCATCGACATAATTGTGCGCCGCTTGAAATTGGCCCGCCGATGCTAAGTAAGTTGCCAGTAAATTATTGTTGGGGAGCTCATGCGCTTGTACCGATAAAAATAGCCACTGCATTTGTTTAGCGCGGGTGATGGCGACATTGAACATATCGGCTCGATTTAAATACACGGCAGCGCGGCTGTCGTTGGCCGTAATGCTAAACGACAGCAGCATAATATCGCGCTCTTCCCCTTGAAAACCAAAGGGCGTGGCAATCCGTAATTGATGACGTTCTATTTGCTGCGTGCTAAAGCGTGCGAGGATTTGCTGGGATAAATACTCCGTCTGATTGCGAAAGCAGGAGAGCACTCCAATGCTGGCGGGCACTAATGCATTCTCTTGTTCATCAATCAGTTGAGCTAACTTTTCAATTAATGCCTCCGCTTCTATGGCGTTAATGCCCTTGCTATCACGGTTGCCAGTCACCTGGACTCTGTGTAAGTGCCCTGAACTTGTGCAGGGTCTGTGCTGCATAATCTTCAGCATACCTTGATAAAACTGCTGATTACTAAATTGGATCAGCTCAGGTTTACTCCGAAAATGCTCATTTAAAAATACCACTTGGGATTGGCTCGCAAGGGATTGTGATACTAAGTCGAGCATACTGGCATCACGGTAGCTCATTAGGCCGCGGCAATCCGCAGCAAGTCCAAGTTGGGTTTGGATTTGGGTTTGTTTTGCGCGGGATAAAAACGAGAAATGGCGCAGCTGTTTACTGTCGCCCACCACAAGTGCTGCTTTTGCCCGCTGCAATGCTGGTAAACATGCGGCAATATTGGCTTGGGTGGCTTCATCAATAATCACTAGATCAAACATTTGCTGCTCCATTGGCAGCACTTTATGCAAGCTGGCAAGGCTAGATAACCAAATGGGAAAGGTTTGCTTTAAGGCATCAAAATCCGTTTTGTAGAAACCGTCGAGTTGCTTAGCGGACTGCCGAGCGCGAAGTGCACTGGCAAAACTCACCAGCGTACTGCGCTTATGTTTGAGCAATTGGTTTAATCGATAGTGAGTGGCCAATTGTAAGTATTTGAGGCTTAAGTCTTCTTTTTGGGCGATAAGGGCGGTTAATTTATCGAGCACATCCCATTGCTGAGCAAACTGTTTAATCCCGGCACGGTAAGCCCAGTTGTAAAATCCTAAGCGCCAGCGTGATTGTCCTTGTTGTAAGGTCGCCAGTTTTTGGCCGCGACGTATGGCGTGGCGGCAATGGTGTATAAAACCGGCTTCCATTTTGGTTTGCTCGCGAGTCACAGTATTAAGTTGCTGTTTTGCATTGAGTAGTAGGATATCTGAGAGGGTTTCAGCAGTCGCAGGATGCTGACCATGCAGCATTTCATCTATCTGGTTTTTAAGGACTTTAATAAACTGCGGCGAGCCAGCTCGAATAAGGCTGCTCCCAAGCTGGAATTGTTGCTGCAACTTATCGGCAATCACATCAACGGCAACATCTGTGTGGGCTACGATGAGGACAGATTTACCCCTTAATACCTGCTCCGCCGCCACTGTGGCTATGGTGTAACTTTTACCCGTTCCCGGTGGACCCGATATTTGCCCCAAAGTTTGATTGGCCGCCACCTTTAAGGCTTGAATTTGTGCGCGGCTTAATAGCCCTGGAAGGTAATTCTCTTGGGTATCGACATTGTGACTAACTGAATCTCGAGTTGGCGCTTGCCCAAACAGCGCTTGAAGCGGCGCAGAGTGTGAAGGCGCTGTGATGAGATTGTCGAGTTCGTGCAATATGCCGCGACTTGCCTGCGAACGCTCTGCAAGAATAATTTGGCTGCGACTAACCATAAACCGCCCACGTTTACGGCATAAGCCAGTGAATTCAGTCTCATCGATCAGCTTGGGAAAATGCAATAAATGACTGGTATCAACATCGGCTTGGCCCGCCCGCAGCCAAGCTATCCAGCCACTGACATCCGTTGGATTATCGCGTAACTCTTGACTTAAGCTGTGTCCTTCAACGACTAATTTTTCTAACAGGGCTTCATTGATGGTGAATGGCCCGCCGCCAGAGAAGCTGTTATTAGATTCGAGGTAAATGTTATCGCCATCGGCCTGCAATTGGCATTCGCGGTACAGCAATGGCGTGACGACTTTACGTTTTTCGCCATTAAGCTCGACAGTGCCGCAGAAAAACAGACAAGAGTGCAATAATACTTTTTCACGTAGATACAAGGCACTACGCGCCATTAATGCGGAGGCAGGAGCAAATGGCACCGGCAAGCGAGGCAGAAAGCCACTGCTTAACTCGTCTTCACCTTGGAGCAATAGCTTTTCTTGCTCAGCAAGTTTGTGGCTAGACCAAAGGTTAATTTCAGCACTATCGTGTTGAAAACACTGTTTGTAGTAGTTAAGAATCCCTTGCAAACCCTATCCATCCCAAAGGCTTAATTGGCGGTGCGAGAGTAACTCAATCGCATAAGTCGAACAAGGTTTGCACCAACTGTGGATGATTTCTCCATGGTCGCAATAGCCTAAAAGAGAGGTATTCGATATGCCAGCCTTATTGCTCTGGAGCGGAAGCGTTTTTGTAGATGTGAACTAAGGTATCAGCAATCGCATTTGTATCAATTAAGGGCCCGAAAAGTGGCGTTTGTATCAGTATTTTGTGTGTTATTGAAATGTTTGTTAAGTGTTTGAGTTTGTGAAATATTTGTTTTTTGTTTTTAGTGGAAATTGCCATTGTTGTCATTGTATAACTGCGTAGACTGAACTGAATTTTTGTCTGCTAATGAGGGAAACAA
The DNA here is from genome assembly GCF_022690845.1 of Shewanella sp. N2AIL. Taxonomy (NCBI): domain Bacteria; kingdom Pseudomonadati; phylum Pseudomonadota; class Gammaproteobacteria; order Alteromonadales; family Shewanellaceae; genus Shewanella; species Shewanella sp. N2AIL. The sequence continues at coordinate 12,122 of NZ_JALBYT010000011.1, forward strand.
TGATAAAAAGTAAGCTAAAGGGATTCGCGGTTTTGACCTTCGCCTGTTTAGGCGTGACCGCTTGCGGTGGTTCTGATAATGACAAGGATGAGGATACCTCTAAAACTGATACTTATGTGCAATTCTATAATGCGACAGTGGGGAGCACTGCTACCGCGCTGAAGATTGGCGATAAAACCTATGAAAGCGTGAGCTACGCAGATGCGATGCCACGATTTACATCTACCCCCGGTGTGAGTGAGGTAGAGGTGATGGGTAAGGATGCGGCAAATAAAGATATTTCACTCTACAAAGAGAATATCGATTTAAAAACGGCAACCGACCATTTCTTTGTATTGCATGGGGATTTTGCCTCGCCAGCCCTTTTGAATATCAATTACTCGCGTACCGAGCTCGATAAACAAAATGCCGAAGCGGACAAGAGCAAGATGCAATTATTGATTGCACACACTGCGACTGATGCACCTGCCTACGATGCCTATATTGCCAAAGCGGATAAAGGCTTTGCCGATGCAGTGATGCTAGGCAGCGTCTCCTATGGTGAGGTTTCAACACCACAGATTTTAGATACGGGCGACTATAAAATTTATCTGACTGCGGCGGGTACGACCAATATCAGTTACACCACGGCAAGCATTAACTTTAAAACCAAGGTGCCTTATAAGTTGATTTTAAGGGAAAGCTTTGGCGCTTCAGCCGCTAAAATCAGTTTAGACAGCGTCGACTCAACCACCAATGTGCGTAACCATGTCGCCCTCGAAAGCAGTGTAGATTTTAGGGTATTCAATGGCTTGGCTACACATAATGTTGATGTAAAAGTAGTGAGTAGTAAGCAAGAAGCGCTATTTAGCAATGTGGCCCCCTTCGGCGTAACAGCTTACCAAGGCGCCGAGTTTAATGACTTTGGTGTGAGCGTACTTGACCATACTAGCCAAGCTAAATTACTCGACAATGTGCTGATCACCCTTAATCAAGATGATATTAAAACCATCTTCATTTACGAGCAGGCGACAGAGCAGGGCAGCCAAGTGAAGGCGATGGAGATGAAGCAAACTCAGACTCCAAGTCCCTATAGCTTTAAGTTTGACATCGTGAGTTTTGCCGATAAAAGCAATCTCACTGTATATTTCTTAAAAGCAAATGACACGATTGAAACTGCGGTAAATAAAATCACTGCAGTCAATCCTGCGAGCCCTCAGTCAGTGACTGTGCCTGCAGGCGAATATTCTATTAAAGTTATCGCAGTCGAAAACGGCACTAAAACCGTTGTCTATGCCTCCGATTTAATGGATTTCAGCAATGAAGATAATGTCACTATGGTGCTGAATAAAGATGCTGCCACTAGCTTTGGTTATAACTTGATTAAGCTCTAACCGTTAAGGTGAGTGAACTTAGCTAATACAAGAGCGCTACTTAGGTAGCGCTTTTTATTGATTGTGGCAGTGGGGTTAATGTAGGCTAATCGGCAAAAATTAAGCTGAGTGGTGGTTGTGTGGATAACGCGAGCAGCATAGGAAAAGGAGTTCACTGTGATTAGCAAAGGATTTAAAGATGGCCATTTCGAAATTGGTGAAGGCAGTATTAGCGGCACCATAGCGTGCATGTTAGCCATATTATCGTTTTTAGGTGTATTGGCGTTTCATTTCCCTGAATACCTGACTACCCCCGAATTACGCCAAAGTTATAACGTCGATATTATTCGCAGTTTGATATTTGTCGCCTTAGTGGTGTCGGGCAGCTTAGGTTTATTAAATTTTATTCGAAATAAAAATAAACGATTTGGCTTTGTGGCTTGGGTATTTGTGAGCTTGGCGATTGCCTTTGGTGGTCATCAAGTCGAGGTTGAGCCTTTTGCCAATCATAAGGTCTCACTGGGGTTAGATTGGTTTATTTTAGACTTATTAGGCTCAACCTTAATTTTCATTTTTATCGAGAAATGGTTACCCCATAAACCTGAACAGCCAATATTGAGACCCGAGTGGCAAGGGGATTTAAATCATTTTCTGGTGAATCATTTAGCGATTGGATTTGTATTATTGGTGGCAAACCAATTTGTGCAGTCGAGCTTTTCTTGGGCCATTTCCAGCACAGTGCAAAGCTTTATCGCGGGTCTGCCCTTTGTGTTGCAACTGCTGTTGATCCTATTGGTCGCCGATTTAATGCAATATGCAGCGCATCGCGCTTACCATGAAATTCCTTTCCTGTGGCGCTTCCATTCGGTGCACCATAGCGCCAAGCATTTAGATTGGTTGGCGGGATCTCGGCAACATATGTTTGAGTTGATCGCTACCCGTTGTTTAGTGCTCACGCCGATTTTTATCTTGGGATTCTCTAAAGACATTATCAGTATTTATGTGATTATCGTTGGCGTGCAGGCTGTCTTTAATCATGCCAATGTCCAAGTTAACTTCGGTTGGCTACGTTACTTAATCGTCAGCCCGCAGTTCCACCATTGGCATCATGCTTCCGATAAGGCGGCTATCGATCGTAACTATGCTGCCCATTTTTCTTTTTTAGATTACCTCTTTGGGACCGCCGTTCGAGGTCAGAAAGAGTGGCCAGAGCAATATGGTGTCGTTGGCGATTACATGCCTGTTGGCATGTTTAAGCAGCAATTGTATCCTCTTGGTTTAGCGAAGAAAGACACAAAATAGCAGCGTTGTATTTGAAGTGACTTATTTTAAAAGATGGGTTTGAAGTGACTGTTCGCAAGTGACTCTTCGCAAGTCGCAAGTCGCAAGTCGCAAGTCGCAAGTCATAAGGAATAAGCCACTCTTCCTGTAAGCGTGGGACACAAAAAAGCCCAACACAGCGTTTTTAATTTGCGCTTTGCTGGGCTTTTTGCTGTTAACGCCGTAAGCGTTATTCGCTGATTTTCAGTTCTTGACCTGGCTTAATAATGCTCTTGCCATTGAGCTGGTTCCACTTCATTAAATCAGCCAGTTTGACCTTATTCTTACGGGCGATTTTATCCAGTGAATCGCCGGATTTCACCTTGTAGGTTTTGGCTTTTGCCGCTGGTTTGTCGGCCGATTTTGAGCTGGCGGCTTTAGTGCCACTGGCATTTGCTTTAGTCGATGACTTGCTGCTGACTTTGCTATCGGCCTTAGTGTTGGTTTTAGCGGGTTCAGGCACATTATCATTGGCTGCCATTGGCGTTAATAGTGTGAGCTCTTGGCCGACTTTGAGACGGTCAGTGGTCAGATTATTAGCCTGTTTTAATGCTTTGACTGACGTATCAAACTTAGCCGCGATTGTGCCTAGGCTGTCGCCAGATTTAACTATGTAGCTTTGGCTGTCATAGCGTTTTTGGGCGTAGAGTTTGTCGTGATTTTCTTGATATTGACCTATGTTTTCCAGCGGTAAGGCGATTTGATATTTGCCTTTGCTCGGGATCACGCCTTGGCGAAAGCCAGGGTTATAGGTTTTAAATTCTGCCTTGCTCAACCCTGCCGCATTGGCGATTTGGCCGATATCCACGCCATTGGGCGCAGGTACTCTATCCAAGAAAGGGCGGTTAGCTATCGGCCGTACTTTTAGATTGTAATGATTAGGGGCGCGAATAATTTGAATAAACGCCAGCCACTTAGGCACAGTTTGTACGCGCTTAGCGGGAATGCCCAACGACCAAAAGTCCGTCGGTTTGCCCTTGGCTTTGTTCTTGTCGATGGCGGCTTTAATCACCAATTCACCGGTATTGTAGGCGGCGACGGCGTTGATCCAGTCGTGATCTAAGGTGTCGTATAAATGCTGTAGATAGTCGAGCACGGCATCGGTTGAGGCCAGCGCATCTTTGCGACCGTCGTAGGCAGAGTTAACCGTTAAGCCAAAATTACGCCCTGTGGCGGGGATCATCTGCCACAGTCCAGCCGGGCCGTTTGCCTGTGCCAGTGGATTGTAACCACTTTCGACTATGGGTAATAACGCCAATTCTAATGGCATGTTACGGGCTTCGAGCTGGCTGACGATGTAATACAAAAAGGGCTCGGCGCGTTCGCCGACTTGGTTCATAAATTTCTGTTTATCATCGAAAAAGTTACGCTGTTTGCGTACTTCGGCATCGTCATGTACGTCAATGGTATTGGCGTGTTGGATCTTTTCCCAAACGTCGCTGTACTGCTCAACCACAGCGGGTGGCGTGTGCTGCTGGTGTTGTGGCGAGTGCTCGTTAGCGTTACTCACATCATTTGCTGGGGCATTGAATTCTGTGGTTGATGGGCTTGCCGACGTGGTCGCGCAACCGCTCAATTGGGCCACAAACATGGCTAGCATTAGCACTGTAAAAGAGTGCGTTTGGCGAAAATGTTTCCGCATGATTGTCCTGTGATGAGTTAACTGGGCATTCCATATTGGTGCACATGCTAATCTGTTTTCGCGTTTCTGGATAGCTCCCCACGGTTTCCCCCTATTTGCAATGCCCGCTTAACGTCCGTTTAGCGGGCATTGCGCCGCCCTTTGGCTATATATCTTGCGTTTAGCTTTAACCATTAATGCGCTACCATAGCGGCGATTTTTCATTGACTTGGGTAGCAAAGTGCAGACGTTAGCGCAGTTAAGAGCAGGGCAGTTACAAGGGATCACGCGTTTACAATTGGTCGAGGAGTTAACCGAGTTTCCGCGGGAGATTTTTGACTTAGCCGATAGCCTCGAAATCCTCGATTTGTCGAGTAATCAACTGAGTACTCTGCCCGAGGACTTGCACCGTTTATCGCGTTTAAGGATCCTCTTTGCTTCTAATAACCGCTTCGAACACTTACCCGAGGCATTAGGGCGCTGTGCGAATTTAGAGATGATTGGCTTTAAGGCGAATCAAATCCGTACTGTGACTGCCGCCGCGTTACCGCTGCAAACTCGCTGGCTCATTCTTACCGATAACCAAATCGAAACCTTGCCTGCGGCTATGGGCGATTTACCTCGTCTACAAAAATTAGCCTTAGCGGGCAACCAGTTAACGGCTTTGCCCGAGTCGATGGCTAATTGCCGTAACTTAGAATTAGTGCGTCTATCGGCCAATCAACTGCAAGCGCTGCCAGCTTGGCTATTGGGTTTGCCTAAGCTGACTTGGCTCGCTTTTGCGGGTAATCCGTTCAGCCATACCTTGGTCGATCCCCACGCTGATGTGGCCACAGTGGCAAACGTGACTCTGCATGATATCAAGTTGGCTGAGAAGCTGGGCGAAGGGGCTTCTGGGGTGATTTACCGTGGCGATTGGTTGAATCAAGCCATGATAGCCGCGACGGGGTCATCGCAGATTGCGGTAAAACTCTTTAAGGGTGAAGTGACCAGCGATGGGTATCCCGCTGACGAGTTAGATTGCTGCCTCACAACGGGAGATCACCCGAGCCTTATCAAGGTGGTGGCGCACATCAGCCAGAAGGATCAATTGGGCTTAGTGATGGAGCTCATTCCGCCCGGGTTTAGCAATTTAGGTTTACCGCCAAGTCTGGCAACCTGCACCCGTGATACCTTTCATGCTGATACCCAGTTTAGCCTTGATGACGTGACTAAGATTGCACTCCAATTGGCCGATGCGATGGCGCACATGCACGCCAAGCAAGTGAGCCACGGCGATGTCTACGCCCATAACATTATGGTTAATCAACAGATGAACCTGTTGTTTGGTGATTTTGGTGCGGCATCCAATTTACGCAATCTGTCTACAGTAGAGCGCTTGGCAATGGAAGCGATTGAAGTGCGTGCGCTGGGCTGCTTGATTGAGGATCTGTTGGCCTATGTGGATGCATCGGCCTATGTGAGTGCCTCGATTGGCCCTGAACACTATAGAAAGTTGAGTGCGATTAAGGATGAGTGCATGCAGTTAGATGTGACTCAGCGCCCCTGTTTTGCAGAGGTGAAAAAGGCCATCGAAGCCCTGTTAAAAGGCAAATAGTGGCTTGCTAACAGGCTGACTTTACATCTGTTTCTAGTTTGTTGTGGTTTGTGTGATTTTGTGTGATTTAAGTTTTATCGATTAGGTTTTTCGTTAACTCATTGTTTTGTTTGAATGTGTAACAGTATTTTTACTGGCACTGACAGGGATTATGCCTATAGGCTGTATACCCAAATAACCTCAAATTGCTGAAACAGGCATTTTGGGGGACTTGGTATTAGTCTTGGGTTCAATCCGGTTTGCTGTTGTCGGATAGGATGTCCGTTGAATAGTAAGAACGATAGGTTTGCATACTATGTTTACACGAACGCTGTTTACACAAACGCTGTTTATACAAAGAGTGACTGAACGAGCACGCAGTGCATGCGATATTTCATTAAAAAGCCCCCATCATCTCCCAAAGGCGCCCTTATTCGCGCCTTTGACGTTTCTACTGGCGAGTTTTTTCACCTTAACCCCTATAGCCGTATCTGCGGCGGACAAGGTCGACGTTATCCCTGTGACGGTCGAGGCCATTAAAGAAACCTCCTTTGCCGATGTCGTCAATGAAGTCGGTAAAATTAACGCCATCGATTCGGCGATACTCAACTTTAACGCCAGCGAAAAAATCAGTGCCATCCATTTTAGTAACGGCGACAAAGTGACGAAAGGCCAAGTGATTGCCGAGCAAGATAACACTAAGGCCAAGGCCGATTTAGACAAGGCCAAGAGCACCTTAGCACTGGCGAAAACTAAGCTTGAGCGTATTGAAGACCTGCTGATCAAAGAGCCTTTCGCACTCGCCAAGCAAGATGTAGATGAGCTGCGGGAAAATGTGAATCTGGCCGATGCCGATTTTCGCCAGAAACAAGCGACCATGAACGATTACTTGATCAAGGCGCCCTTCGACGGTCAGCTAACAAGCTTTAGTCAGTCCATTGGCAGCCAAATTGGCGCAGGTACAGCTTTAGTCACACTCTATAGTTTAAATCCCGTCGAAGTCCGTTATGCCATCAGCCAAAATGATTTTGGCAAGGCGCAAAAAGGTCAGAAGGTAAATGTGACGGTCGAAGCTTATGGCAATAAGGTGTTCAAAGGATTAGTTAACTATGTGGCTCCAGCGGTGGATGAAAGCTCAGGACGAGTTGAAGTGCACGCCGCCCTCGACAACCCAGAGTTCAAACTGGCGCCCGGCATGTTCGCCAATATTAAGCAGTTCTATAGCCGTGGGATTAAACGCTTATTAGTGCCGCAAAATTCGATTATCGCCAATAATGACGAACGCTTTGTCTGGTTAGTGCGGGGCGATAGCGCCGTAAAACAAGTGGTTAAACTCGCGCAAAACACTAATGACGGTTATGCGGTCGTGACCGAAGGTTTAGCCGAAGGTGATCTCGTGGTTAAGACGGGCATGCAAAACCTCAAGTCTGATAGCAAGATCAAAGTCATTCAGGATAAAAACACGGCAGATAAAGCGGCAGCCTCCAGTTCCAACTCAGGTGCGGGTGCTACTCCAAGTCCTGAACCTAGCACTGAGGGGGCCGAATAATGCGTTTACCCGAAGTCTGTATTCGTCATCCTATCTTCGCCTCCGTACTTAGCATTATGGCTGTGTTACTGGGCTTGATTGCCTTTCAAAAACTCGATATCCAATATTTTCCTGAGCACACCACCCACTCGGCATCTGTGAATGCATCGATTGCAGGGGCGAGCGCCGATTTTATGTCGAGCAATGTGGCCGATAAGTTGATTGCTGCAGCTTCGGGCATAGATAAGGTCGATACTATGTCGACTGACTGTAGCGAGGGGCGCTGCTCGTTAACCATTAAATTCAATGACGATACCAGCGATATTGAATACACCAACTTAATGAATAAGTTGCGTAGCAGCGTTGAAGGGATTAACGATTTTCCCCAGAGCATGATAGATAAGCCAACGGTCACCGACGATACCTCGGCCACAGATTCTGCCAGTAATATCATTACCTTTGTGAACGCGGGCGGCATGGAAAAGCAGGCCATGTACGATTACATTAGCCAGCAACTAGTGCCGCAGCTCAAGCAAGTGCAAGGCGTTGGCGCTGTGTGGGGGCCCTATGGCGGCTCACAAAAGGCGGTTAGAGTCTGGCTCAACCCTGAACAAATGAAGGCGTTGAATATTAAAGCTGCCGATGTGGTGGGCACCTTAGGCTCCTACAATGCCAGCTTCACCTCGGGCGCGATTAAAGGTAAATCGCGGGATTTCTCGATCAACCCTTTGAATCAAGTTGAAACACTCGAAGATGTGAAGGACTTAGTGATCAAGGTCAGCGAAGGCAAGATCATCCGAGTGGCCGACGTCGCCGATGTGGTGATGGGCGAAGAAAGTCTGTCGCCGAGTATCTTGTCTATCGGCGGCCATAGCGCTATGTCGCTGCAAATTTTACCCCTAAGTAACGCGAATCCTGTAACCGTGGCCTCGAACATTAAGGCCGAAATTGCGCGTATGCAGCAGCATTTACCCCAAGGGTTAGAGATGACCTTGGCCTACAATCAGGCCGACTTTATTGAGGCTTCCATCGACGAAGGCTTTTCTGCGCTGATTGAGGCGGTGATCTTAGTGTCGCTGATTGTGGTGTTATTTTTGGGCAGCCTGCGGGCGGCATCAATTCCTATCATTACCATTCCCGTGTGTGTGATTGGGGTGTTTGCCGTGATGTCGGCCCTCGGTTTTAGCATCAATGTGTTGACCATTCTGGCAATAATTTTGGCCATCGGTCTGGTGGTGGATGACGCTATTGTGGTGGTGGAGAACTGTTATCGCCACATCGAAAACGGTGAAACGCCTTTTAACGCGGCGATTAAAGGCTGTCAGGAAATCATCTTCCCGATCATTGCCATGACCTTAACGCTCGCGGCCGTGTATCTGCCGATAGGATTAATGTCGGGGTTAACCGCCGATCTGTTTAGGCAATTCTCCTTCACCTTGGCCGCCGCCGTGATGATCTCTGGCGTGGTGGCGTTGACTTTGTCGCCTATGATGAGCGCCTATCTTATCAATACCACTGAGCAGCAGCCGAAATGGTTTAGCCGAGTCGAGCATGCGCTGCAGCAGTTAAATGATTTGTATATCAAAGAACTGGATAAGTGGTTCGGTCGTAAGCGCTTAATGCTCGGTGCGGCTGTAGTGCTTATCGGCCTTGCGGGCATCGCCTACTGGCAGTTGCCGAAAATACTTTTACCCGCGGAAGATTCTGGTTTTATTGATGTGGCGTCCAATGGCCCAACGGGTGTGGGTCGCCAGTATCATCTGAACCATAATGCTGAGCTTAATGGCGTGATGGATGAGCATCCCGCCGTTGGGGCGAACTTGTCTTACATCGAGGGCGAGCCAGTGAACCATGTGCTGCTTAAACCTTGGGGTGAGCGCAGCGAGGGCATAGATGATGTGATCAGCGACTTGATGAGCAAATCAAAGGAAAGCGTTTCTGCCTATAACATGTCCTTTAGCATTCGCTCGGCGAATAATCTCAGCATTGCCAATAATCTACGCTTAGAGTTAACGACCTTAGACCGCAACAAGGACGAGCTCAATGACACTGCCGCCAAAGTGCAAAAGTTACTCGAGGATTATCCTGGACTGAACAACGTGGGTAACTCGGTGCTGAGGGATCAGCTGCGCTACGATCTGTCTATCGATCGCAACGCCATTATCCTCTCGGGCGTCAGTTATGGCGATGTGACGAATGCGCTGTCGACCTTCTTGGGCTCAGTTAAGGCGGCAGACTTACATGCCACCGATGGCTTTACTTATCCGATTCAAGTGCAAGTGAACTTAGATAAGCTTAGTGATTTCAAAGTGTTGAATAAGCTGTACGTCACCTCAGAATCTGGGCAAGCACTGCCGTTATCGCAGTTTGTGTCGATTAAGCAGACCACGGCAGAATCGAACATTAAGACCTTTATGGGCCTTGATAGCGCCGAGCTGACGGCGGACGTTATGCCCGGCTATTCCACCGATGAAATCAAAGCTTACTTAGACGAGCAACTGCCAACACTGCTCAACGATGCCCAAGGCTTTAAATACAATGGGGTAGTGAAAGATTTAATGGATTCACAGGCGGGCACTCAGTCGCTATTTTTGCTGGCTCTGGTGTTTATCTATTTGATTTTAGCCGCGCAGTTTGAAAGCTTCGTTGATCCCTTAATTATCTTACTGACTGTACCTTTGTGTATTGTTGGCGCGCTGTTGACCTTAACCTTGTTTGGCCAGAGCGTGAACATCTACTCGCAGATAGGGTTATTAACTTTGGTGGGGTTAGTGACCAAACACGGTATCTTGCTGGTGGAGTTTGCGAACAAGCAACAAGACCAAGGTTTGAGTGCGATTGAGGCGGCGCGAAGCAGTGCTAAATCTCGCTTAAGACCGATTCTAATGACGTCTTTAACCATGATTTTAAGTGCCATTCCTTTAGCGCTGGCTTCTGGGCCTGGCTCATTAGGGTTAGCCAACATAGGGTTAGTCTTAGTCGGTGGCCTGTTAGCGGGGACCTTCTTCTCGTTATTTGTAGTGCCTGTGGCCTATGTCGCTATGGCCGAGCTCAAAGCTAAGGATGTACTTGCAAGACTGCGCAGCGCCAAAGCTTAGTTCTAGATTCGTTGGGGTTTATCGAGACTAGATCGACAGCATGGGTTCAACTTGCCCGTAAATACGTTATGATCTAAGCCAATAGCTAAGCGCGTTGGCTTAATTTTTTCGATAACTTAATGATCTTTTTTGTATTTAAGCGAGTGTTTTAGTGCGAGTGGATTTGCCTCATCAGCGACGGAGAGCTGGCATTATGAGTTTGTTACAGTGCTTTCACAGGGCGCCCCTGTATTTGGCTTGTTCGGCTGGGCTGATGTTTGCCTCTCCGGTCATGGCCTCTTTTTGGGAGTCCTTGTTTCGCAGTGAGTTGCCAGTCGATCAAGTGACGGCGCCGGCGGACAGCCAGCGTTTCGAGTTTGTCGGTGTGTTGCCCGCCAATACGCAATTAGAACTCGTCGGTTATTACGCCTCATCGATTTGTACCCGCAAGGAAATCCGTTTTCCCAGTGGCGATCTTGCCAATCCCTATCGCGCCACACTCGAAGAAACCTCAGTGCTACGGCAAGTCATCAGTAGCGGCAGTGAAGCGAGTGAGTTTTCGCTGCCCTTAGCCTTAAATGGTGGCGGTGATTGCCAGTGGCATCTCGAGGATTTAATGCTCGATGTGACGATATTGCCGAACCATCCGTTGTGGCAGAGAGCTAAAACGCTACAACGGGATTACCTCGCCAAGTTGCAGGGCACCTCGGTAGATGCGGCTCAGCTTGCCAGCCAAACGGCGTTGCCGACTCAAGTGTCATCCCACGATGATTTTTATTTAAGTCATGAGCTTAATATCGATCCTATTCATGCGGGCAGCGAGGCAGATAATTCTCTGCTGGCGACCACGCCGTTATCGTTAGCACCAGTTTACTATCCGGTTTTTATTCATTATCCAGAGGAAGACAAGCCCTTCGAGGCACGGCTGAAGAGTAGCCTGCAGCGCACTTCTAGCCTGTGGTCCAGCCCGTATACTCAAGCGGTTCGGCGCGGTGAGGAGGCGGTGATGCGGGTGAACTTTAATCCACAGATTGCCGAGCATTACGAGGTCGATGTCTGGTATCAGCCCGATACGGTTGAAGTGAAGTATCCCGACGGCACTCAATATGCTTATGCCAACAGTGAAGTAAAACTGTATGCCTATGGCAAACCTGAATCACAAATCAAGACCTTAGCTCAAAGTGCCAAGGCCGAAGATAAGCGCTTATTGGCGCGTATCTATGAGTTGGGCCACGCCTTGCCTAAGGACGAGGCTAAGGCGCTAAAGTATTACCGTGAAGCCGCAGAGGCGGGCGATATTGAAGCCTTGCACTGGATGCGTGCTCAAGCCGGTTACGCGGGGCGAAATGATGAAAAAACCTATTGGCTCGGGCGCGCCGCAAGCTTTGGTGATAACACGGCAAAGCTTGAGTTAATCCGTTTACCTTTATCGGTTATTGAGCGTGGCCTCGTTAATACGGGTGAGGATAAGGTTAGAGAAACGCAAGCGTGGCAGCAGTTAAATCAATTAGTTGACCAAGGAATGCCAGAGGCAAGTAGCCTTATGGCTTTCTATCAAGTGTTACCCTATTCGCCGTATTCTGATGCTAACGCAGCGCTGGAAAATTATCGTCTGAGCGTGAAAGCTAAGCCTGAACTGGCCCATGCGGCGGCCAGCGATTACTACTATTTGGCGGATAATTTTGCTGCGGGTGAGGAGTTTTGGCAGATTGCCGCCGAGCGGGATCTCTATGCCGCAGCCGAACTTGCCAATATCTTGTTATCGGAAACCCATCGTGATGCGGTTAATGCGCGCTACTGGTTAGCAAGAGTAACGACGCTGGGTGCTGAGCAAGGTTTGCAGGCGGATATTTTAGGCAATGCATACTTCCAGCTAGCAACCTTATTAGATAAAGGCGAGGGCGGCGCGGTCGATGCGAAAACAGCGTTAACGCTTTATCAGCAGAGCATTGAAATTGCAGAGCGATTTTCAAATGACTATGAAGCAAGGGCCAAGGACAGAGTGCAAGTGCTTGAAGAGATGCGCTTATAACGTCATGTTTATATAAAAGAGTATTCGTTAGCATTTAGCCAATAAAAATCCCTGCCATGGCAGGGATTTTGCTATTTATTCAGCTGCTTGATTTAAGCCTCTAGTGTTAAGTGGCTAGAGTTAAATAAGCAGATTTAAACGTTCTGGCTTAAACAACGACAGCCAACTAGCGTAAATCGACTTGCAGTGTGACACCTGAACTCTGGGGTTCACTCTGCACTGTGATGTAATACCAACCCAGGCTTGGTGCATCGACTGTGATACTTTCTTGAGTGTTAGCAGGCGTGACAGACGCTGCATCGAAGTGTTGAGCATTGGCCCAAGTTGTCCCCGAAAACAGGCTCACATCACCACTGCCGTGGGCGGAGTTGATGCTTAACTGACTCGTACCTTCTGGCACCCAAAGATAGTAATCGCTGCGGCCATCGGCGGTGCAGATGGCTTTGCCTGAACTTAGCTCACCATGACTCAAGGGGGATTGCGTCGCGCAGGCATTGGCGATGAGAGCTGGCGTAGGCGTGTTGCTTGCACCAGCATTGAGGGTGAGAGTGACGCCGCTAAACTCAGTGGCAGTGTCCACTGTGATATAACGCCAGCCGCGATTGGCACTAAAGCTAAGCGACTCTTGATTACCCACTTGGGTGCTCTTGGCATCGGCATTATCGGCGTCGGCCCACTGACTGGCATTGAAGTAAAGATTGGCATCCCCAGAACCGCCCTTAGTGGTGACGGTGAACTGGCTATTATCTTCCTCAACCCAGAAGTAGAAGCTGTTGCGTCCACCACTGATACACTCGTTTTTGCCTAGGGTGAGCTGGCCGTAATCTAAGGTCACTGCACCGCAATTTGCTGGTGGCTCAGGATCCACGCCGCCATCTCCCAGATCGGGATCGACATCAGCGAACAGTTCTGTGGTGCTGACTTGCATATCGACGCCGCCAAAGTCCCCCGACAAGGTAATGTAGTGCCAATATTCGTCAGGGTTTAACTGCACTTTAATGACTTGATAGTTGCCATTGCCGATCCCCGCGCCTTGGTTTTGTTCTGGGCTTGCCCAGCCTCTAGAATCGAAATAAATGTCGGCATCACCCCAACCGCCGCCAATCTTGATCCACAGATCTTGGGCCGAGCGATCGGTATTAGTAAAACTGAAACTGGCGCGACCGAGTTTGGAGTCGATGCATTCCATCGGCACATCGATTTTCAGGCTAGCCGATTCAGTGTAACGGTAGGCTTCGTTCGTTACTTGGCAAGGAGAGTAATCCTTACTGATAGTGCCCGCAGGGCCAGTCCAATTACCTTCACGGCCACTGGGCTCAGCATCGACATCACTTGGGCCTTTATCGACAATGCCATCGTCAGCCGTGCTCAAGCCGCTGGCGAGCCAACCTTGCCACTCGTTGTCGTAACGTGTACCGATACCATCCATAAAGGTTTGATATTCAGCGTATTGGTCGTTACGTAGGTAGGCCAGAATCTGTCTTACATCGTCTCTGTGGTGCTCAAACATAAAGCGCACCGCCAGATAACCCCAGCGATAGATGCGGTCTTGGCCCGATTCATAGTTGTTTTTGAATATGGTCGACAACATGAACTCACCGGTTTCGCCCATGGCAATCGCCGCTGGGTTTGCGTCACGGTAAGAGATATATTCCGCTAGGCCTTCAATCCACCAAATAGTATTGGCTGACGTGCCGAGACTAAAGTCACCAAACAGGTTATAGCGCCCGTCGAGGTAGTGCACATATTCGTGTTGCAGGTTCCAGACATGGAAATCCGGCGTGCGCCATTCGGCTTCATAGGCGATAAAACGCGCCTGATTTTTGAGTCCGGCGGGCGAGCCTTCAAGGTACATGCCGCCGTTGTCGGTATTGATGCCAAAGATACTGTTGGCTAAGGATTTATACTCAGACGAGCTGCCAAAGATTACTAGCTCTAAGTCATCGTTGTTATCTTGCTCTACAGGTTGCATGCCCGTTTCAAGTTTGCTGTGGAAATAGCTTTCTTGGCTGGTCAGCACATCACAGGCCCACTTGGCTTGATCTTGATAGAGATCTTGGGCGCGGATCTTGAGACTGTCGGAGCATTTCCAGTTGAACGGTAGGGTATCGGCCTCTAGCTGCGCCTTAAAACCACAGATATTGTAATCGTTACAATGGCTGCGATCGTAATAGTCGGCCATTTCTGCCGCCGCGTACCAAAGCACTTTGCTCGGTTCGGTTTTACTGGTGCTGCTGAGGATGTTTTTAACTAGCTGAGTCACTCGCGGGCGCATGGCATCAATGTAATACAGCCGAGATAACTCTTTGACTGAGTTGACTAACAGATACTCAGCATTGGTGCCTAACAAGTCGCGATGTTCGAGTTGGAAGTTATTCAGCACATCTAAAATGCCTTGGTCACGAGCGAACAGCGCCTGCATGTCATCATTCCACTGGGCGCGGAATAAGGTGGTAAACACTGAGTTTGCTGCGGCGTTCATGGCGAAACTGGCTTGCCAGTTAGCGTCGTAGTCCGTTAGCACTTTTATGGTGACATGATTAAAATCGGCGCCGAGCTCGGCAGAGTCAATCAGGATTAAGGCTTCTTTCAACACGCCAGCATTGTCATCGGATACAGTCCAAATCGCAGCGTTCGCAAATAAAGCGTTGAGGGCCGATTTTAAGCTGGCCTTAGCGGCGCTGCTGTAAGCGGGCACATCATTTGGGCTGTAAAACTGCACATAGAGGGCGGCGCGGACAAAGTAAATATGCGATTCAAGATGCTGAACATCGACCCCAGTGTAGTCCTTGGCTTTAGTGGCTATGGCGTTGGCGACACTGATCACATTGGCCTCGCTAAACAGCGCGGTGGCGCTACTGCCTTTGAGGCTATAGAGCTTACCGACGCATTCGGGTGTCGATTGGCTCAATTGATCCACTAGGGCTTGGCCCGATTTACCGACAAAGTCACTGCAGTCATTGCTCTGCAGTGCGGCGCTGCGACTCTGTAACTTAAGTGGCGGTTGCTCAGATACTTCTCGCTTCTTGCGTGAATGGATCTTAGGCGGTTCTGTCATTGTCTGTTCTGTCATAGTTGGCTCATTCGGGGATGCCATCAATGGCGTCTCCCGCAGTAGCGGTCTATGGGATTCTATTTGGCTAATGGGCGCCGAGGGTGGTCGTGGTGCGGGTTGCGCTTGTGGATTGCTGGGTGTGTTGCTGCCTAATGGGTGACTCGTATGAGTGTCATGGGCGAGAGTGGGAGTCGCAAAAGCTAAGCTAATAGCTGCGAAGAGCAGTGTGTTTTTCATTGTGTATCCGTAGTTATCTAGTCTGCAAAGCAGATCTTCCTTGGGCGTTATTTGATGCGTGGAACCTAAGCTTGCATCAAACCTCATTGGATTATTTGCGTGATAACAATAGCGCGACAAACATCGCAGCTAGCAAATAATGCGTTCAAATGATGGCTGTAAGTTTTTAATATATCTAGTATTTATCTGTAAATTTGTTTTATACATCTTTTCTGTTCAGCTTATTGCTCAAAGGACTCGCGCCAGAAGCTGAGTCTGTTGGACTCCACAGCTTAGAAAGGCCTAATTGAATGCCTTATGAAATACCTGATTGAATACCTTGTGGAATAAGAGTGGCTATTTGGCTTGAATTTGCGCTAGCTTAGCCGCATTAAGGTTAGATGCACTTTCCGCTGTAAGCACTCGAACCGCTAAGCCATCTGCGATGAGGTCGATGCCATTCCAAAGGAGCTTTTATGTCAGCTTTACCAAGCGAATACACCCATATCTATGTTGAGCAACCCGGTGCCCCCGAGGTGATGCAATTATCGCGCTCGCCTCTGCCTATCCCCGCCGCTGGTCAAGTGTTGATCCGCGTACATGCAGCTGGAGTGAATGGCCCCGATGTCAAACAAAGGGTGGGCGCGTATCCACCGCCACCGGGTGCATCACTTATTATTGGTCTTGAAGTCGCGGGTGATATTTGTGCCCTCGGTGACGGCGTGAGCCAATGGCAAATCGGCGACAAGGTTTGCGCCTTAGTACCGGGCGGTGGCTATGGCGAGTATGCCCTCACCTATGCTGCCCATTGTTTGCCTATCCCAACGGGCTTTAGTTATGTGCAGGCCGCCGCGCTGCCAGAAACCTTCTTCACCGTATGGGGCAACCTGTTTATGCGTGCGGGACTGAAAGCGGGCGAGACGGTACTGATCCACGGCGGCTCGGGCGGTATCGGCAGTACGGCCATTCAACTTGCCAGCGCCTTAGGTTCAAAAGTCATTGCCACGACGGGGCAAGATGAGAAGCGCGATTATTGCTTGAGCCTTGGCGCCGCTGAAGTCATCAATTATCGCACCCAAAACTTTGTTGAGCCCGTCATGGCGCTCACCCAAGATAAGGGCGTGAACGTGGTCTTTGATATCGCGGGTGGCGATTTTATTAATCTCGATTTACAAGCCTTAGCGATGGACGGCCGTATGGTGTCGGTGGCGATGCAACGTGGCCCTAAGGCCGAAGTGGAGATTTTCCGTCTGATGGCAAAACGTATTATGTGGACAGGGTCGACCCTAAGACCACAAAGCGTGGAGGCTAAAGCCGCCATTGCCGCCGAATTATTTGAGAAAGTCTGGCCGCTGTTAAACGCCCATAAAATTGTGCCCAATATTTTTGCGACCTTCCCATTAGGCGAAGCCGCGAAAGCCCATGCGCTGATGGAGTCGGGTGAGCACAGGGGTAAGGTGGTACTGACGGTCATTTAGGCTTGGCACGTTGGTTTGGCTGCGATGGATTGTTTAGGTCGCGGCCATTTGAGGCAAGTCTGAGAGCGTTCAGGCAAAAGCGTGGCTGAGTAACGTAGGGGTAAATAGTCGTTTGCGCTACTGTCGTTAAATCGTCATGGTTAAACCTGATGCTTAACCTTGCAGTAACCTCGAACTGCAACTTCGAATCGTAAAGTTTATGCCCATCGAACATAGTCGATATGATTGCTTTTTATTGGGAATAAAACTTGCCGCGTCGATTTTTTAGACTAAAGTCGTTAATGATTAAACTTTTTGGGTACTTTGGCAGAAATTAATACGTAATTAGTGAAAATTTCATGGTATGAGGCATTGATTATCGGAAATATTCTGTAAAAATACCCAGTTGAAAACGTCAGAGACTTTCCGGCGCTATTCGTGGATCAAAGCAAGCGATGCTTCGCTTATTCAGGCTAAAAAACTCATAGTGTATGTGTTGATTTAAGGGTATTAGCATATATGTATAACACAGCAAAGAAACAGGTTTGGTATGGTGAGCTGAGAACATCGAAAGGCAACGCGATTGTCGTCCATGACAACCAGTTGCCCGATGCCTCCCCAGGACGTATCTACCTATACAATTCCGATCGTGATGCGATCATTGAGTATGTGGAAGATATCGTCAAAGTGAACCTATACGACTTAGATGAGGCTGCGTTAAAAGCTGCTGAGGCTAAGTTTAGTGGTGCATGGAAGGCGGCTAGAGCTCAATTCATGAGTAAGCATCAAGCTCGTATTGACTTAAACAACGTGAAGGAAACTGCGCCTGTTCGTAAGGCAAAGCCTGAAGTTGAACCAGAAGTGGAATCCGATGCCGTAGGCGTGGATTTTGACGATGATTGGGGCGATGATTTTGATGATTAACACAGTGTCGGCTTAAGGGCTAACACTGTGAGTGTAAGGAATAAAATAGGGCTTATTTTATTCCTTATCGCTTTATTTCCTTCCGCGAAACCGAGTGTTAACCTCAATTCATCGCTATTTTAGCGTGCCCCCATTTACCGTTAATTTATTGCTATTTTATAGGCAATGGTTACGCATCGGCATCGAACTGATATCGGCTGATGTGGTGATAAACCTTGCCAGGTACTAACCAAACATCATCACCAAAGCGCTCGCCTTGATTCGGTGAGTCTGGCAGCATCTGCGGCTCTAAACACACGCCATGATGTTGATTTAATACCTGTTGATTGCGACCTACAGTGCCATCTAAAAAGTTAGCGCAGTAGAGCTGCACGCTCGGTTGATTGGTATAAACCGTCATAGCGCGACCACTCACTGGACTGCTTAAACAGCCAAAGCGGGCAAGTGAACCGTTTGGATCATTCATCATATAACAGTGATCATAACCGCGCGTGCTTGCGAGTTCTGCGGCATGCAGTTTGTCGCCTAAACGTATCGGCTGACTCAAGTCGAAAATCGACCCTGCCGTCTCTGCAATCCCAGTGGGAACACTGACATCATTCATGGTGAGATAACGCTTGGCATCAATTTGCATCAAATGCTCGTGATTGGTCTCTGAACCATCGAGGTTGAAATAACTGTGCTGGGTTAAGCTCACGGGGCAGGCTTTATCCACTGAGGCTAAGATCTCCACATAGAGATTATTGCCTGCGAGGCGGTAATCTAGCTGAACCGTGCAATTACCGGGAAAACCCATGTCGCCGTCTGGACTCATTAAGGTCAAGCGCACACCATCGGGCAGTTGGCCTAAGTGCCAGTTTTTACGGTTAAATCCTTCACGGCCGCCGTGTAAACAGTTGGTCGCTTGGTTGACATCGAGTTGATAATCTTGACCTTGATAGTGCATTTTGCCGTTAGCGATGCGATTTGCAAAGCGGCCAGCAATGGCACCTAAGTGAGCCGATTGCGTCAGGTAATCTTCAGCGCTGTCGCAACCAAGGACGATATTGGCACGTTCGCCGTGTTTATCTGGGGTCCACAGAGCGCGGATAATTCCGCCTAAGCTGATGACTTCTAATGCGAGTATGCCATTGTCGATCCGAACCCGCTCGATTTCGCCGCCACGGGGATCGATCCAAGGATCCAAAACACTGAAACGTACCATTTAGCTTCCCTCTGTGTTGAATATGCTCACTGCTTATTGTGTTAAATGAGTATGTTAACCCTATTATTTGCCATCAACAGCATAAAGTTCAGTGATGAATTCGTATGGTATCGACGGCGTTGTCACTGTATTGGTTTTCTTTGTTTTAAGCGCGTTCTGGCTAATTGTCTATGCGGCCCGCGCCAGCGCTGGCGGAACATAAATAGACAGTGGCATCGATGGCGGTTTTATCGAAAAATTCATGTTCAACAGCGGCAACGACAGCGTCGGTCAGTTCATGATCGACTAAAGCCACCACGCAGCCGTCGGTCATGCGGATACCGCCACGCTCGCCAATCACTTGGCTGACAATCTCAACTAAAGTATCAAATTCGGACAGTGTCACTTCAAAATCATCCCGCAGTGAAACATGGGATTCCGCCATTAAGCGGCTGAATTTTTCAATGTTATTTTGCTCTAACGCGCGTGCAGCACTTAGGGTTCTTTGGTTTTCTGTGACTACGTGTTTCGCTCTGCGATATAACACTTCATCTAAATCGGCTTTTGCGCTTTCTAATCGACGTAAATCGAGGTGACGCAGCGCATCTAAGCCAAAGTATTCTGCCGCTTGGGCGCATTCATTGCGACGTTGTTGATTGGTGGCGGCTAAACGTTGTTTCTCAATATGGGCATCTATGATGATAAGGCTTAGGTTTTCTGGGATAGGAATGGCTTCACTGTCCAGATCTAAGCAGTCAATCAATAGTGCGTGGTCTTGCTCACCCATAGCGCTGCACATTTGATCCATGATGCCACAGGCCGATTCAACATACCTGTGCTCGCCGCGCTGTGCGAGTTGCGCTACCGCCATTGGCGATAAATGCAGTTGGCTGGTATCACTGATGGCAGTGCCGAAGGCGACAACCAAGGCGCCCGATGAGGATAACCCTGCTGCAAGTGGCACATCGCCCACAATGGCTAAGTCTAAGCCCTTGGCTAATAAACCCGTTTGCGCCATAGCCGCAGTAAAACCTTTGAGGTAATTCACCCAGCCATCTTGCGGGTCCATGTCGTTTTCTTGACCGAAGGTCCACTCTTTAATTTGTCCGGGGAAGGCATCGGCAACGGCACGAAACTTAGTGTCGTCACGGCGTTTTACTGCAATCACTGTATGAAAATTAATGGCCGCGGGGAGTACAAAACCGTCGTTGTAATCCGTGTACTCACCGATCAGATTGACGCGCCCAGGGGCTTGATATAAATCGTCGGCTTTAGTGCCAAAGGTTTGGACAAATAACTTTGTGGCGCGCTGCGCAGGGTTTGACATGCTGTAAAAAATTCCAAAAAAGCTGAGCTAATTTCGTTACCGTCATCGATTTATATCACGACTGAGTCGGTGATGTAACTGAGATTTTTTGCTGAAATGGCGATGGGCGGTAATGAGAAAATCGATACTGTGATAGGAAGTCAAAATAACGTATTCAGTGCGTTATCTAGTCGATTGATTTGTAAAGATTAGTCAGTAGTTAGTTGGAGGCCGCACAAACTTGCAGAGGAGGTTACTGCTCGTTTGTGCGGCTTGTTATGGCGTGATTTTAATTCAATGCAGCATTAGCAGGCACTTAACTATTGGACTCTGCATTAATTTTAGGATCAGCCACTTGCGCTGTTTCTTCCGCTTGCGCGGCGTTTTTTTCTGAGTCTTGCAACAGCTCGTAAATCACATGATCCACAAAACCGGCACCCGCAGCTTCGTACAGGTTGTAAACACTGTGTACGCCCGACTCTCGAAGTGCCGCGGCATCGTCACTGTACTGCACAATCGCACTGATCTTGCCTTGGTAATTCAGTTTTTTAAGTTGCTCAACCGCAAACATATTTCCCGCGTGGTGCGGCATGGCCAGCAGCACTAATTCAAGATTAGGCGCTCTGTCGAGTTTCTCCCAAAAGTCGGTATCCGCGGCGTCACCTTGCACTACGTTGCGGCCCTTGGCTTTATGTAAATCGACTAAGTCTTGCTTGTGCTCAATGCCGAGAATTTCGCCGTCAAATTGTTCCCTGAGTTCGTCGTAGGCGCCGCTACCAATGCGGCCCATACCTAAGATTAAGAAGCGTGGATTGCCAATGGCTATCGGTCTGTCTTCTGGATGCAATGGGCGTTTTTCAAGCTTGATTAAACGCTGCTGGAATCGTTGATAGATGTTACCTACGGTAGCGTTAAGCGGCGCGGCGAGTAAAAAGCTAAAGCTTAATGCCACGGCGATGATCACTAGCCACTCGGGAGGCAACCAACCTTTATAGGTGGCGACGGCGGCGACAATCAAACCGAATTCACTGAAGTTACCTAGGTTGAACGAGCCCAACATAGAGGTACGTGAACGCAGCTTAAAGCGGGTAAGAATATAAACAAATAGCAGGATTTTAAGTGGCACTAACAGCACTAACAGCGCCGCGAGCACGATATCCGATACCGTAGGTAAGCCGTTGAGACCAATCGTTAAGAAGAAGGCCACGAGGAAGAGTTCTTTAAAATAGAACAGGGATTTTGCCAGCTCTGAGGACTTTTTGTGGCCTGCCAACAAGATACCTATGATCAGTGCGCCGAGATCGGGTTTCAGGCCAACAGATTCAAATAACCAAGCACCAACCACAAGTGCCATCACTAGGCCGAAAAGGACTAACAGTTCACCGTGGCCGACACGGTCGAAGGCTTTATAAATAAGCGGCTTAGCCAGTGGCAGTAAGAGTAGTGCGAAGGCCCATACCGAAGGTACATCGCCCTTAGAAATTGTTAAAAACAGTACGGCGAAGATATCCTGCATAATCAAGATACCAATGGCGACCCGGCCGTAGAGGGATTGGACATCGCCCTTATCTTCTAACACTTTGACCGCAAATACGGTACTGGAGAAGCTTAACGCGAAGGCGATTAACGTCAGTTGCTCAAAGTTAAGGCTCGTGAGTTGGCTTAAACCCAGTAAGCCGAAGAGTTTCAGAATCGGCACAAAAACCACGATTGAGAGAACTAAGTGCACACTCGAACCCGCCCACACTTCGGCCTTGAACAGGCTACGAATATCGAGTTTCAAACCAATAGCAAACAGCAGCAAAGTCACGCCTAGGCTGGCGAGTTCTTGCAGCAATGGCAGGCTTTCTTTATCTATCCCGAGGACGAATAGTACAAAGCCCGCCACTAAGTAGCCGATGAGCGGTGGTAGTCCTATACGGCTGACGAGCATGCCGCAGATGAGTGTGATAATGAGGATACCGGGTTCCATGATGCTCCAATCTAAAAAGTCCAAAATTATGAGTGATTGTATAAGAAATCTATGACACTGGAACAAAAAAGCGGACTTTTAATGAAAAAAGTCCGCTTTCTATTGGTGTTGCGGCAAATACACTTGCTGGTTAAAACCTGCGAGAGTGAAATTGCTTTAGTGGTCTAAGTCTAAACCGTGACTATTTCACCAGATGATCTAAATGGGCGGCAAAATCTTTAGGGCCCATAAAACCAGTCACACGTAAATCTTCCCTTTGCTCACCTTGTTCGTTAAACATTAACAACGTAGGTAAACCGAGCACATTGTATTTTTCGAGTAAGGCCACATCAACCTTGTCACTCTTAGTCACATCCGCTTGCAGCAGCACGATTTTATTCATGCGGGCTAACACGTCGGCATCCTTAAAGGTGATGGCTTCAAACTCTTTACAGGCAACACACCAATCGGCGTAGAGATCCAGCATCACAGGCTTACCTTGGGCGGCAGCGGCAGCGATTTCTTGCTCAAGATCTTCAATGGATTTAATCCGTTTAAAGCCATGGGCTTCTTCGGTCGTCGCCGCAGTGCCTACGGGATTGTGATTAAAACCAAAGTGGCCCATCACAGCTTGGAATCCGTAGGAGAAACTCGCCAGTAGCGTAAGAGTTAATAGCACTGAACGGACAGTTTGTTTCCAGTTGAAGGGACTGAGTTTGTTCTGATGCATCAAGTAGCCGGTGAAGCTCACGCCCCATAGTGACCAAAGCACATCGGATACCACGCCCGTCCAAATACGACCGAGCATTACGATAGACACAGCGATCAACAGGAAGCCGAAGACGGTCTTGATGATGTCCATCCAAGCGCCCGCTCTGGGTAATAATTTACCGCCTGAGGTGCCGATAATCAGCAGAGGTAAACCCATACCCATACTCAGCACATACAGGGCTAGGAAGCCTTGGAGTAAGTCGCCGGTTTGCGCCACATAAACGAGCGCACCCGATAGTGGCGCGGTAGTGCAAGGTGATGCGACCAGACCTGAAATCACGCCCATCAAGAATACGCCAACTAAGTTGCCGCCTTTTTGGTTGTTCGATACTGAGTTCATCTTCTCCTGCCAGCTCGATGGCAGTTTTAAATCGTACAGGCCAAACATAGATAAGCTGAGCACAAAGAACAGAATCGCCAGAACCACTAACACGGCGGGATGTTGCAATGCCGCTTGATATTTCAGTCCTGCCGATGCGACCACTAACCCTAAGATAGAGTATGTGATTGCCATGCCTTGGACGTAGGCCATAGACAAGGTAAAGGCTTTCGCGGTTGAGAGTTTTTGCCCTTGGCCAACAATAATGCCAGACAAAATCGGGTACATAGGGAACACGCAGGGCGTTAATGCCAGACCGACACCTAGACCAAAGAAGATCACTAAGGTCCAAATCAGGCTGTCGTTTGACAGCATTTGGCTCAGGGTATCTTGCTGAGTAATAGGTTGGGTATTGGCTTTATCGGCCGTGCTCGGTTCAATGCTGGCTGACTCAGTGCTTGCTGGTTTTGCTGCGGCGGTCGATTCGCTCGCTTCGGCACCTGCGATTAAGCCATCGTTGGCGGCAATTGCTTTTAGAACCACGTCACGTTTGGTCGGTGGATAACACAACTTGCCTTCGGCGCAGCCCATAAAAGTGACGGTAAGCGTGGCATTTTCATCGGCCTGTTTCAGCGCAACGGGAATATCCACATAGGTGTAATAGACTTCTTGCTCGCCAAAATACTCATCTTCATGGGGCTTGCCCTTGGGCAGCGCCACTGTGCCTAGTTCGGCGCCATTGACACTGAATTTAAGCTTGTCGCGGTACATGTAGTAACCGTCGGCAATCACCCAATTGAGTTTGACCTGATTACCTTCTTGCTTGAAATCGAAGGCAAATGCTTGATCGACAGGCATCAATTCCGGTTCACTCTTCATGAAGTCGAATTTGTTACCGAAAACCCCTTCACTGTGCGCTAAGGGCGTGAGGAGCAATAAAGACGTGAAAATAAGGCTGAGTAGTTTTTTCATGGCTGAGTGTTGTCTTTTATCCAATCTAAGTAGGCTGGTAGCCCGTGAGTCACAGGCACGGCAATAATTTCGGGTACTTGATAAGGGTGAAGTCTAAGCACAAGTTGTTCTAACTCTGAATATCGATTTTGTAAACATTTAATCTGTAAGCTAAATTCTTGTTCTTCGCAGATTTTCCCTTCCCAAGCATAAATTGAACGTATCGGGGCGGAGATATGAACACAAGCGGCAATACGCGACTCAACTAAAGCCCGAGCCAAGGTATTGGCTTGTACTTCATCGGGGCAGGTAGTGCTAACCATTAAATACTGATGCTGCATGGTATTAGGTATCGTCTCTTAAGAATCTTAAAGTTCGCTTAAGCCAACTGAGTTAGGCTACTTTACGTGTTTTAATGGTCTCATACATTAGCGCGTTAACAAAAGGGTGAGCTAAATATCAGTTGTTAAATCCGTTGCTCAATCAGAGGTTATTAGCCCCTTAGTCTGTAGCAATGCTTAGCCTGACTTGAATTAAGACCGGATAGTCCCCATTTAGTTTACACAGATAGTCAGATAAACCTGAGGTCGGTATGTTTTTCATTATATTTTTACTCTTTGTGCTGATCCCAGTAATAGAGCTGTCGGTGCTGATCCGTGTGGGTGAAGTGCTTGGCACTTGGACTACCATAGGTTTAGTGCTGTTTACCGCCGTGCTCGGGGTCTCTTTGGTTCGCAGCCAAGGTTTAAGCACCTTAATGCAAGTACAGCAAAAACTCGCTCGCGGTGAAGCGCCGGGGCAAGAAATCGTCGAAGGCATGATGTTAGCCATGGCGGGTATTTTACTGGTGATCCCCGGTTTTGTAACCGATGCCATTGGCCTGTTATTGCTGACGCCATTCACCCGTCGTCCCATTGCGGCCTTGCTGTTTAAGCGCATGCAGTTGCGGGTTGTGGCGGGGTTACAGGGCGGAATGCACGGCGGCTTTCAAGCGGGCCAAAGTCCCTTTGGGCCTAAGCCGCAGGACCCATTTGGCCAAGCGCCGTTTGATGATAGCGTGAAGAAAGACGGTAATGTGTTTGAGGGCGACTTCGAACATAAAGTCGATCCAAGTGATATCAAGCCCGCGAGTCATCAGCTGCCTGATAAAGATCAGAATAAAGAACAAGATAACGCGCAGGATAGAGATCCTAAGCCTTAGTCTGTTATGGTCTAGCTAATTTGATTTACGCGTTTATTCGTTTGAGCTTCTACCCAAACCTCGCTTCAATACCAGCGGCCTTCAGAATCCTCTGAGTTACGCCGCTGGTGCTTTTTTTCCACTCGTTATAAAAATTCCACTGAGTTGAGAAAGGCTTCTGCGGTGCGACGGTTTTGGCCGTTGTCATCATAGCTGGCGGTTAAAATCAGCAGGTGATTATTGTAGGCATAGGCATGCTGCACTAAAGTGCCAAGATCTTTACCCATATCCATACTGATCTCATAACCCCGCTGCCCGCCGTGTTCGATATATCCGCGCGTCAATTTCAGCTCATCTGTTCCCTGCATCTCTTTAAACTTTTTCGCTAGCGTGTTGGTGTCATCGAAGGACAGCTCGGTAATGTCTTCTTCGTCTATGGTTTCAAACTGGGAGCTGTAGGCGATAACGCTCAATACCAGTGGTTCTTGAGCTTGTTTTTGAGTGGTGATGGTTTCGACGCTGACTTGTCCCGAGTTTTTATGTAGCGCCTTGGGATTAGGTAACATGTGCACTTTCACGGGGACAGAAGTTAATAAATGGGATTCGAGGGGTTTGACTGCATACCATTTTTGATACGCCATAAAAACGAGGCCGAGCAGCACAGCTAGCTTGATGAGCTTCATATAACTTCCTTATTTAATAATCACTTCCTTGAGCTTGTCGCTCGCCATCAAGTGTAAATGGCAAGTCAGATAAGCGCAACAGATCGCAATAGCTAGGGGTGGGACATGTATTAGAAATGACCAGCCAGCCACGAGTGACTGACCGGCCGCGCCGGGAAGCGTTTTTGGAACAATTGCGGAGCTATAAGTTGAGTGTTATTTGTTAGGTGACTCACCTCCTATCGCTGTCGCTTTAATATTGAATACTAGGCTGTACATAACTGGCAGTACTATGAGTGTTAACAGTGACGCAAAACCGAGACCGAAAATAATCGTAATCGCCATTGAACCGAAAAAGGCGTCAGAGATCAGTGGGATCATCCCGAGCATAGTGGTAATCGCCGCCATCATGACGGGGCGCACGCGGCTGACACAGGAGTCGACCAAGGCGAAATAAGCGGGTTTGCCTTCACTGAGTTCGAGGTTGATTTGATCGACCAAGACGATACCGTTTTTAATCACCATACCCGACAAACTCAGCAGGCCGAGTAGCGCCATAAAGCTGAAGGGGGCGTCGAATAACAGGAGTCCTGCGGAAACCCCAATCAAGGCTAATGGCACAGTAAACCAGATCACTAAGGGCTGACGCACTGAGTTGAATAGGAATACAGTGATTAAAAACATCGCCAGATAACCCATGGGAATCGAGCTGAATACCGCGGTTTGCGCTTCGCCTGCGGTTTCAAATTCACCGCCCCATTCCAAGTGATAACCTGCGGGTAGGCCGATCGCTTCGACCTTGTCTTTTACTTTACGCAGTACAGAGTCGGCGGTTTCATCACTGCCAAGCTTAGGATCGGCCATTACAGCGAGCATACGCATACGATCTCGGCGCATCACCAGCGGGTTTTCCCACTCAGTGTTAAAGCTACTCACCACTTGGGTGGCTGGCACAAAGGTGTTGTGTTCGCTACTCCAAATTTGCAACTTCCATAGGCTGTCGGCCTGCAAACGTTCTTCGGCGGGCGCTCTGGCGACGATGGGCAACAAGTGGCTGGTTTCTCGGTATAAACCAATTTGCTTACCGCTAAAGTTAACCAATAGGGCATTGTCGAGATCTTGCTTACTGATCCCAGTTTCCCGTGCTTGGGCATTTTCCAGTTGTGGACGGATCAAGGGCACTTGATTACGCCAGTTGTGACGTATGCCATCCATGCTCGGTTCGGCGTGGAAAATGGCCTCGGCTTGGGCGCCTAAAGCGCGCAGCACTTCAGGATTATCACCGTAGAAGCGTGCCTCAATTTTAGCGGCGGGCGAAGGGCCGTTCTCCATGTTTTTCAAGCGATATTGCGCCTGTGGGAAACGTTGATTTAACAAGGTTTCTAACTCTGGCATATAGGCTTTAACGGCGGCTAGATCTTGCATTTCGACGATCAACTGGGCAAAGGCGGGATAGCCTTTTTCTGGCTGATAAGGTAGGACGAAGCGCTGCGAGCCTTGCCCGATAACGCTGGTTAAGTGTTTTAGCCCAATATCTTTTTGCTCGTTCTGTTGCAGTAACTGGCGCTCAATATCAGCGGTAAAGCGTTCGGTCGCTTTAATATCTGTCCCTTCTGGCATCCAGATATCCACAAAGAAAATCGGCGTGTTAGAAGCAGGGAAGAACACATTCTTGATATGACCAAAGCCCACTACAGCGCTGAACAGCATGGCTATAACCAGCAGAATACTCACCAATCTAAAGCGCAGCGCTAGGGTTAAACTTGCGCGATATAAGCTAAAGAACCAGCCCTTGTAGGGGTCTTGGGCTTCTTCATCGCTCGGCGCATCTTTAAATAACAGATGACAGAAAAACGGCGTGAGTGTGATGGCGGTGATCCAGCTGATAAACAGTGAAATCATCAACACTTGGAATAAAGAACGGCAGAACTCACCGGCGGCATTTTGCGATAAGCCAATGGGGGCAAAGGCAATAATGGCAATCACAGTCGCGCTCAATAGCGGCCACTGGGTTTGGGACACTATCTGTTTGGCCGCTTCTAAACGGGTCTTACCGCGACGGATACCAATTAAAATGCCTTCAGTAACGACAATGGCGTTATCGACCAACATACCAAGGGCGATAATGAGTGCGCCGAGGGAGATGAGTTGCAGCTCAATCCCCAGCACTTTCATCACGATAAAGGTACCCAGAATTGTCAGCAGTAAGATCAGACCCATCAACAGACCCGAGCGCAGCCCCATAAACAGCAGGAGCACGGCGATCACGATTGCAATCGATTCTAATAGATTGATTAAGAAGCCGTTGACTGTCTCATCGACCGCCTGACTCTGGTTGTAAACCGTCGCTAAATTCATCCCGATTGGGCGTTGGGATTCAAGCTCGGCTAAACGGTTACTGACCTTTTGTCCGACTTCGACCACGTTCACGCCACTAGAGAAAGAAATCCCCAGTGATAACGCCGCTTCGCCCTTATTGTGGTAAAGCACATTCGGGGTTTCGTCGTAATCCTTTTCGATATTGGCAATGTCGCCAAGGTAAATTAGCTCAGTGCTACCCGGTGGGCTGACAATCAAGCGCGCCAGATCCTGCACATTGCTAAATTCGCCCGTGGGATGAATGCGGATACGGTTATCGCCAATCACTAAGCTGCCCGCGTTAGAGACCACGTTTTGATTGTTCACTAAACCATAGATATAGCTTTGATCTAATCCCAGTGCCGACAGCTTTTGCTGGGAGATTTCAATCACGACTTGCTCGGTGACGCTGCCAGCAACTGAAACTTTTTTCACCCCGGGTACTAGCACGAGTTCACGGCGCAGATAGTCGGCGTAATTGCTTAATTCGCGGTTACTGTAATCAGGGCCTGAGAGATTAAATAAAATGCCATACACATCGCCAAAGTCGTCCATCACCTGCGGCGCTGTGGTGCCCGGAGGCAAGCTCCCCGCTGTGTCGTTGACCTTGCGACGCACTTCATCCCACACCTGTGGCAGGCTGGTTTTGTCGTAGCTTTCTTTAATCTCGATTTGGATTTGTGACAGGCCCGCACTGTTAATCGAGGTCACATGCTTAATGGCATCGAGCTGCTGCAGGGCATCTTCGAGCGGCAGTGTGACTTCTTCTTCAACTTGTTCAGGTGATGCGCCGTGGTAAGCCGTGATCACTAAAGCTTCTTTAATGGTAAATTCGGGGAATTCTAATTGCCCCAAACCGGTAAAACTCACGCCGCCACCCACGAGTAGCAGCAACACAAACATCCAACTGATGACTTTGTGGCGTATCGAATACTCTGCAATGTTCATCAATTACACTCCACGCTGCCAGCGTAGTGGTTTGACTTTCATGCCTGCGGATAATTGAGACACCCCAGCGCTGACGATAAGATCGCCCTTGTTGATACCCGTTAAAATCTCAACACCTTGGTTACTTACGCGTCCTAGCGTCACCATAGTGGGTTTGACTTCACCCGATTGGGTTTGATAAACCCATACTTGCACTTGGCCATCTTGATCGCGTTTATCGATGGCAGTCACGGGCACTATGCTGGATGCAAGGGCGCTTGGATCTTTAACTAAGGCTAAGGTTAACTCGGCGCTCATCCCCGGAAGTAATTGAATATCTTGAGGTTGAGGCAATGAAAACACCACTTCATAGGCTTGAGTACCTGGGGTGACTTGGGTGGAGTATTCTTTAAATTTGGCGTCGAAACTCTGCTCGGGAAAGGCGCTAAAACGCACTTTAGCTGCAAAGTGAGCTTGATCGGTATATTGCTTCAGCCCCGCTGCCATCGCCTCGGGCACTTGAATGCTCACATCGAGCAAGTTGTTGTTTTGCAGTGTTAACACCCCTTGATTAGCCTGCACTATTTGGTGGTTATCCACTAAACGTTTAGCAATCGTGCCGCTAAAGGGCGCGGTTAAGCGGGTGTAACTCAGTTGATCGCGCGCAGCCGCAAGGGCGGCCTTGGCCGATTTGAGCTGCGCTTGAGTGCTATCAAACTCAGACTGTGAAATCAGCTTACGATTGAGTAGTTCGGCCTTACGTTTAAAGTCGGCGGCTAACAGTTCGTGCTCTGCCTCACGGGTCATTAAGTTATTTTTGGCATCCCTATCGTCAAGCTGGGCGAGCAGACTACCTTGAGCGACTCTTTGGCCTTCGACTAATGTCAGTTCGGTGAGTTGCCCAGAAATACGGAACGACAATTCGGCGCGGCTATTGGCGGCAACGCGGGCAGGAAAGGTTCTAAAATCTCCAGCTTCTACGTTGAGCACTTCAAACAGTTTAACCGGACGGACAGTGTCCACTTGCACTGAACTTTCCGCTGGCGAACAACCACTGAGCAGGGCTGGAAGCAGCATAGCCAGTGGCAAGAGTCGAGATGATTTCATGGTAGCGATTTCCTAGTTAACAAGTTGTCAGCATTTCTGAGCGCGAAGATAACAGCTAAAGTAGTTGCAATAAACGGGATACTTTGGGATTATCAGTCCCACATAATGAGATTGAATTTAAGGCCAAAATGAAGACAGAGGACTTAGCGTTATTCCACCGAATTGCTGAAACCGGTAGTTTGATTGAAGCGGCTGATTTACTTAACTTACCCAAATCGACCGTGAGTCGACGTTTGCAAGCCTTGGAAGATGAGCTGAATATTAAATTGTTCCACCGCCAGAGCCGCTCCATGACGCTCACCTCTGCGGGCAGCCATTTCTACCAGCGCTCGCAAAACATTCTGGCCCAGCTCGATGAAACTCTATTTGAAATGACCAATGATGATGCTGAGATCAGTGGCCATCTGCGCATTCAAATGTTCCCCATCCATAGCATGAAAATCTTGATGCAAGCCATTTTCCGCTTTATGGATATGCACCCAAAACTCACCTTAGAAGTCATCAGTAGCTCAGAATCCGTCGATATGGTGAAACATAATCTCGATGTGGCTTTTGTGGTCGAGCCCGCGTTGGATACCTTAGATTTAGTGGTGCGGCCGATTTTTACCACTGACTTACGTTTTTACGCCAGTCCTCAATATTTAGCGGCGCACGGCACGCCTAAAACACCACAACAAATTGAATCGCATAATGTTTCCTTGTTCCGATTATCCAACGGAAAAATTTTCAATGAGTTATGGATAGGATCAGAGCAAGAGGTGAGAGTCAGAGGCAATTTCTGCTCCAACAGTGTTGAAGTGGCAGTTGAGTTTGCGTTGCAAGGGCGAGGTATCGTGTATGCGCCCGTTGAAGTGGTAGAGGAATATGTCCAAAGCGGTGAGTTGGTGACGCTGTTACCTGAAATCCAGCCCCACCAAGGCGAGTGCTTCTTAGCTTATCCATCAAGACGTTATGTGAGTTTAGCCAGCCGACGCTTTATCGACTACATAATGCAAGAGTTAGTGCCAAATGGCGTGCCGACTAATATGAGTGAGCAAGGTACACGTCGCTCCTGCAAAGCCTCTTCAGAAGCGTTTTCAGATGATGTTTTGCCACATTCTAGGCAAAAAATCGAACTCGTTTCCCTTTAGCTCATGGCGTTAGCGGTTGTGACCTTTGTCGGTTCACAGATCCGCTGCGCCAGCCAGTAACAGGCAATCCCCATCAAAATATTGGTCACAGGCAGCGCCAGCAGCAGGCCTTTCACGTCACCTATGTACGATCCCAAGGCCGCCAACGGCAGCATAAGTAGCACTAAGCGGCACAGGTTGATCACCAGTGAACTCATAGGTCTGTGGTAAGCATTGAGCGAGGTCGCGACAATAATCACTATGCCTAAAGGTCCGTAGGCGCAGGGCAGCACTAAGATATAAAAACTCAACCACTCGATCACTAGCGGATCGGTACTGAATAAGTGCGCGATAGGCTCAGCTAAAAAGATCAGCGGGATATAGAGTAAGGTTTGGAAAACAAAAATAAATTTTATCGATAATAGCAGGGCTTCTTTCGCTCTTTGTGGCTGTCCTGCCCCTAAGTTTTGCGCGATAAAGGGCATTAGGCTGGACGACAGTGCCATCACGACTATTAACAGCACTGACTCTAAGCGAGTCCCAGCCCCAAAGGCTGCCACTGCGCTATGGTCGATATGCGCCAACATCGCCATGATAACGGCATTGGCTAATGGATTGATTAAATTCATCAGCGCTGCCGGCTGGGCGATATGGGCTAATTTAGTCCAGTTGGCGCGCATTCTGTCGATGTCAAAGGCCGCCCATTCGAGCATCTTGCGCCTAACAATCAACAAATAGCCCGACAAAGATAAGGCAATCAACCAAGCGAACAGGGTTGCTATCGCGGCGCCTTGGATTTCTAAGCGCGGAAACGGCCCAATACCGAAGATAAGTAATGGATCGAGGATAAGGTTAATGACTGCCGCCAGCGCCATAATCATCGCTGGCGAGCGAGTATCGCCGGTGGAACGTAAGCCTTGATTGCCCACCATCAACAATACCAGCAGTGGCGCGCTGACATACCAGTAAATCATATAGTCGTGGATCAGCGGCAAGCTGTCATCGTTTGCCCCAAGTAAGCGAAACAGCGGCTCGATAAAAATGCTACCCAGTGCGGCTAAACTGGCAATCAAACCAAAGGTGAGTAATAAGGCATCATGCAAGAACACTTTGGCCTTGTGGGCATTACCCGAACCGATAAGTCGGCCTAAATTAGTCGAGACACCAGCGCCAATACCAATGGCGATACTCGAGATCACTAAGGTCACTGGAAAGGTAAAACTAATGGCGGCTAAGGCTTCGGTGCCCAATTGGCTGATAAAAAAAGTGTCAGCGAGGCTGAAACCTAGAATGGTCATAATGCCAATTAAGTTGGGGAGGCTCATGTTGAGCAGTACACGACCAATTGGCGCGGTGAGCAGCCCGTGTCTGTCTTTCATGGAAAAATAGTGCCTTGTTAGCGAGCGGAGGCGAGATTCTAGCAGGATTGTGCCGACTTGAAAAAACCGACATCAAAAAATTGAAGTTTTTTTTGTAAATGCCCTTGGATCTCGACACAGCCAGCCCCATATCTCAGACAGCAAAAGAGCAGACCGACGTGTCTGTTTTTTTAATCACAAATAGGCTCGATTGTAGGGCATCAAATCATTAGGAGAGTTCATAGATGAATATTCGTCCATTACATGACCGCGTAATCGTTAAGCGTCTAGAAGTTGAATCAACATCAGCGGGTGGCATAGTACTGACCGGTAGCGCCGCTGAAAAATCAACTCGCGGTGAAATCCTTGCTGTGGGCAATGGCCGTATTTTAGAAAATGGCACAGTTAAGCCACTGGATGTCAAAGTGGGTGACGTGGTGATCTTCAACGAAGGTTACGGCGTTAAGAAAGAAAAAATCGACGGACAAGAAGTTTTGATCCTGTCGGAAGCTGACCTGATGGCAGTAGTGGGTTAATCCTCAGCATCAATTCGACATTCCAATTAATCATTAAAAATTTAAAGGATAATCAAGATGGCAGCTAAAGAAGTTGTATTTGGTAATGACGCTCGCGTAAGAATGCTGGCTGGCGTAAATATTCTAGCGAACGCAGTAAAAGTGACCTTAGGCCCTAAAGGCCGTAACGTGGTATTAGACAAGAGCTTCGGCTCACCACTGATCACTAAAGACGGTGTATCTGTTGCCAAAGAAATCGAGTTAGAAGACAAATTCGAAAACATGGGCGCGCAAATGGTGAAAGAAGTTGCTTCTAAAGCCAACGACGCCGCCGGTGATGGTACTACTACTGCAACTGTACTGGCTCAAGCCATTGTCGTTGAAGGCTTAAAAGCCGTTGCAGCCGGTATGAACCCAATGGATCTGAAGCGCGGTATCGACAAAGCCGTTATCGCTGCAGTTGCTGAATTAAAAGCCTTATCACAACCTTGTGCAGATTCAAAAGCGATTGCCCAAGTTGCGACTATCTCTGCAAACTCTGACGAATCTATCGGCGAAATCATCGCAACTGCGATGGAAAAAGTCGGCAAAGAAGGCGTGATCACAGTTGAAGAAGGCCAAGCGTTAGAAAACGAATTGGACGTAGTAGAAGGTATGCAGTTTGATCGTGGCTACCTGTCTCCATACTTCATCAACAAGCCAGAAACCGGCAGCGTTGAGTTAGACCACCCATTCGTACTGTTAGTAGACAAGAAAATCTCTAACATTCGCGAACTGTTACCTATCCTTGAAGGTCTGGCAAAAACCGGTAAGCCATTGCTTATCGTTGCTGAAGACGTTGAAGGCGAAGCATTAGCAACTTTAGTTGTGAACAATATGCGCGGTATCGTGAAAGTGGCTGCCGTTAAAGCACCTGGCTTTGGCGATCGTCGTAAGGCAATGCTGCAAGACGTAGCAATCCTGACTGGCGGTACAGTTATTGCTGAAGAAATCGGCCTAGAGCTTGAAAAAGCAACGTTGGAAGATTTAGGTACAGCTAAGCGTGTTGTGATCACTAAAGACAACACTACCATCATCGATGGTAACGGCGAGCAAACACAAATTGCTGCTCGTGTAAGCCAAATCAAACAACAAGTTGAAGAATCAACTTCTGACTACGACAAAGAAAAACTGCAAGAGCGTATGGCTAAACTAGCTGGCGGCGTAGCAGTGATTAAAGTTGGCGCAGCGACTGAAGTTGAAATGAAAGAGAAAAAAGCCCGCGTTGAAGATGCTCTGCATGCAACTCGCGCTGCGGTAGAAGAAGGCGTGGTTCCTGGCGGCGGTGTTGCTCTGGTTCGCGTAGCTTCTAAGATCGCTGACGTTGAAGTATTAAACGAAGACCAAAAACACGGTGTGGTTATCGCACTGCGTGCAATGGAAGCGCCACTGCGTCAAATCGCTACTAACGCGGGTGAAGAAGCGTCAGTTGTTGCTAACACAGTGAAGAACGGCAGCGGTAACTATGGTTACAACGCCGGCAACGACACTTACGGTGACATGTTAGAAATGGGTATCCTTGACCCAACTAAAGTGACCCGTTGTGCATTGCAATTCGCTGCGTCAATCGCAGGTCTGATGATCACTACAGAAGCTATGGTTGCTGAAATCCCACAAAACTCTGCGCCAGATATGGGCGGAATGGGTGGGATGGGCGGAATGGGCGGCATGATGTGATCCTAGCTGGTTTAAAACGTTGATTACGGCGTTGCTGCTCGCTCACATACACACAACGTATGCTACGCTCACAGCGCCTTGTACTGAACGTTTTATCCTGCGCAAAAACATCTGCGGTCTTTAGCTTAATCGCTTAAACCTAAATTCTTGTAAGAGAAAAATGAAAACCCCGATACTGGAAACAGTGTCGGGGTTTTGTTTTCTTGGTCTAACGACGTGAGAACGTTTCTGGTGTACTTACCTACACTTTTTGGGATTTAAGCACTGAAACAGCTATGAAGGTGTAACATTGTACACTTTTGGTTGGCTTGTCATTTTCAACAATCAAAAAGTGTACTTATGTACACTTTTATATTGAATAGGGCTGGTTTTAGGGCTAAGGTGTATGAAGTTACACTTTTGGAGATGATAATGGCATCACAGCTAAATCAACAATCCCTCGGCTTGTTAATTAAAGAACGAAGGAAAAGTGCTGCTCTTACTCAAGACGTGGCGGCCATGTTGTGCGGCGTAACCAAAAAAACGCTGATCCGAGTTGAAAAAGGTGAGGATGTTTATATCTCAACCGTATTCAAAATTCTTGATGGTCTGGGGATTGATATCGTTGCGGCTCAAATCAGCGACACCGAAACTAACGGCTGGTATTAACCCATGAGTACTTCCAAAAAGCTCACGTTAGAGATGCACCTCGGTGATTTAATGATCGGGGAGTTATCCTTTGATGCGACGACCGACACCTTTGCGGTGCATTACACCAAAGACTGGCAACAAAGTGGATTCCCACTATCCCCGACAATTCCCTTAGATGGCACAGGAACGAGCAATCAGATATCGATGTTTTTGGTTAACTTATTGCCAGAAAACAAAGGATTAGATTATCTAATTGAATCGCTTGGCGTCTCCAAGGGAAATACCTTTGCCTTGATCCGTGCAATTGGTCTGGATACCGCTGGTGCTGTTGCTTTTGTTCCTAAAGGGACTTTGCTGCCTGAAACACAATTGCGGCCAATTAAGACTGAAGAAGTTATTCAGCGCATTGAAGATCCCACAATGTGGCCGATGGAAATTTGGGACGGCAAACCACGACTGTCGGTTGCGGGTGTTCAACCTAAATTAAACCTGTTTTATAACGGGAAAGAATTCGCATTTGCCGAAGGCGTGCTGTCATCGACCCATATAGTTAAATTCGAAAAGTATCGCCATTTAGTGCTCAATGAATTTATGACGATGCGCTTAGCTAAGGCGATTGGAATGAATGTGGCGAATGTTGATATCGTTCATTTTGGAGATTACAAAGTACTCTGTGTCGAACGCTTTGACCGACGTTATATGCCAAATGAGCAAAGGGTATTAAGAAGGCATATTGTCGATAGCTGCCAAGCCCTTGGTTTTAGTGTTAGCAAAAAATATGAACGTAATTTTGGTTCGGGGCGCGATGTTAAAGATATTCGAGAAGGGGTAAGTTTTAACAGGCTATTTAGTCTTGCCGCAAAATGCCGTAATCCAGTGGCCGCTAAGCAGGATATGTTGCAGTGGGCGCTGTTCAATTTACTGACCGGCAATGCCGATGCACACGGTAAAAACTACTCATTTTTTATGACGCCAAGCGGAATGGAGCCAACCCCTTGGTACGATTTGGTCAGCGTGGCTATGTATGAGGATTTTGAACAACAGCTTGCGATGGCAATTGATGACGAATTTGATCCAAATAGCATTTACGCGTATCAATTGGCTGCATTTATTGATGGCTTAGGTTTACCAAGAAATTTATTAATCAGTAACTTAACGACAATAGCGCGAAGAATACCGCAGGCAATAGATGGTGTGATTTCAATGCTCCCGCCCCTTGATGAAGATGAAGCATCATTTGTGGCTCATTACAAAGCGCAGTTGCTGGCGAGATGTGATCGTTACTTTAGTTTTGCCGCCGATGTCAGGGATGTGGAAGTGTAGCTCTAGCTAAAGCTTATGACCCAGCGGTAATTTCGAAGGTGGTGAACTTTTTTAGCCACTGTGTTGGCTGTTAAACTCAAAAGAGTTATGGATGTCCCATCTTTGCCAGTTTCATTGGTCGTGTTAGCAGGCTAAATCAAAGTCAAAGTCGTGGGGCTTCACCCCACACCCGACCAAGGAGGACTGCTCGTCCTATCCTCCTTGGATTCTCCAAGACGCCCCCAACGGAGTTGAAAGCCCCTTGGGCATTTGGGTTCTTATGCTATCGCGTCAGACGCTCGTCCCTGATTCGACTGACGTTATCTCGGCATCCATGCCTCGCTCACGCAACGAACGCAAATGCCCTGCGGCAACTCCGAGGGGAGGGTGAACTTCTGTGATCCTGGTATCGGCTGTTAATCCCAAAAGAGTTATGGATGTCCTATCTTTTCTTTGATGTCCCATCTTTTCTTTTTGAATTTTGTGCTGCGCTTTAGATTGGTTAATCCAAGCAGAAATAAAAGTTAAATCAAAGTCGTGGGGCTTCACCCCACACCCGACCAAAAGGGGAAAAGCGCCTGTTCCCCTTTTGGAAATCCCTCGGCGTCCCTAGCGGAGTTGAAAGCCCCTTGGGCATTTAGCGTCCTTATGCTATCGCGTCAGACGCTCGTCCTTGATTCGACTGACGCTATCTCGGCATCCATGCCTCGCTCACGCAACGAACGCAAATGCCCTGCGGCAACCTCCGAGGGGAGGGTGAACTTCTGTAGCCTTGGCGTTGGCTGTTAAACCCAAAAGAGTTATGCCTGTCCTTTTTTTCTGAATTATCGATTAGCACAAATTAATTTGAATAAAGTAGGACATTGGCCTTGCTAAACCCGAGGTGACCATATATGTCCCATCTTTGTCGGGTGTTAAACCAAAAAGAGTTACGCCTATCCCATCCTTGATTTTGCTATTTTATATATTTTTTTTCATCTCTGATTGCTATCTCTAATCTTGATGTGAGACTTCTTGCCTCATTTAACGGTCTATTCCCAATCATCTTTTTTAGCAGTTCAGCTATTTTTAAAGTATATGCATTATTTGATGCATCATTTACTATCCAATCAATTTCTTGTGCATGCTGAGAGTAGAGCGAAAAAACATCATGCCACCAAGGGTTAATTATTCTCTTATATATTGGAATGCTTCTCATGTCGTTAAGTAGTTCAGATGTTAGATATTCTTGGAATCTTAAGTGTCCAAAACCTAGAGAACCATTAAAATTTAATAAAAGAATTTCTGACGGTGATTTTAATTCTTTTAAAATTAGAGATGCATATGCTTCATCTTCAAATTTGCTTCTGATTATTGTAAGCGCTTCTGAATGGGTTATATCTCGTTTGTTATCAACATGCATTTTAAATGCTATAAATCGTGCGCAAGATAAAAGAACATCGGGCTCAATATCGCTTCTGCAAACTCCTTTAAAATTGTCAAACTTTCCACTTACCAACTCAAATCTTTTTCTATATAAACTTGATTCTGTTTTAGGTAATGGAATGTTAGATTCCTGCAATGTTGCCAAAATAGTAGCAGACAATGGGTTTGTAACAATTTTCTTTAGTTCAGGGTGGAGATTTAGATGGCTAGTTATTGCGGATGACTTTTCATTATCATTAAACCATTTTTCAAAAAACTCTTGTCTTTGGGTGTCGTCGAACGGTAATAGTGAGATGTTTGCAAAAGGTAGTGATGATACTTGTTCAACAGTGAACCTTGATGAGGTAATTATTTGGCATTTAGGATTTTCACCAAAAAATTCATTAATAGCGTTAATTATCCAAGGGTATTCAACAATTGCTTCATCTATACTATCTAAAATCAATGTTGTTTTTGATTTTCTAAAGTGTTCTTTTAAACTTTCCTTGGTTATGTTGTTAATCCCTAAGTTTTCTAGGTATTTCTTAATTCCAACTTCTAGTTGCTTATCATCTCCAGTTAACTTAGCTAGCTCATTTAGGGTTGCGTATATTGTCAAAGAATCAATGTGGTTTTTATAAAGTTTTTGAGCATATATTTGTAAGTTTGTTGTTTTTCCGCTCCCAGCTTCGCCTAGTATTAAAATATTTAAATCAGTGTCAAAAGCCTTGTCGATAGCGAACGTTATTGATTTTGCCTTGTTTTTGCTTTCACATCTTTCAGTGGATATTATTTCAGCGTAGTTCGAAATCTTATCCAGTGTTGTTGAGATCTCTAAAGAACGCAGTAGATAATCTCTCATATTAAACTCTAAATCGTGTTCAGAGCTTTCAAAGTCTGATATTATTGAGTTTATTCTATTCGCGACTTCTTTTGGATAGGCTTTTATAAGAACTTCTTTAGGTATTTTATCATCGCGTTCATTATTTTTTTTAATGTTATCAAGTGTTGCAACTCTTGCTAGGTATTGTTCTTTTATAAAGTAATATTCTTTAAAAAAATCATGCTCATTGAATTTTGTAGGTATTTCTATATTTGCGATGCTCTTATTCATAAAGTCAGAAAACTCTTTTGACTTAACGATTGTTGGATACATTTCTCTATGTTTGCTTTCTCTGATGATGTCATTAATTTTAGATACTATTGAATCTCCATGCTCTCTAAGGATTTCTATATTATCTTTTATTTCTAAGTGTTCGCGTAGAAGCCTTGTATATTTATCTAGATCTCCAATATCAAAAATGCATTGTTCCAAAACTTTTGTGATTGTTGTATTGTCATCATTGATTTCTCCAATTTTTATTAAGTCAACTTTTAAACTGCTTCCTTTAGGGATGTATTTTAGTTTGAAGTTGTTGTATTCTTTGCTGTTGTTACCTACAACTAAACTCGACTTACAGTATATTTCGGAGAGACTTTTTGTTTTTTTGAAATTCAATGCAGATAATAATGTCTTGTTTGTTAATGCAGGTTGTATTGCATTTCCTATGTAGTTTTTTTCCCCTAATATTTGACTTACTAATTCTGGTACATATTCATTTATGAGTTCAGATAGTTTATTCCCATCAATAATGTGTATTCCATTTTTTATAACCTCTCTTAATGCGCCCTTATGTGAGTCGTATGTTTTCTCAGATATTGTATATGGGGTTATAAACATCAATTTTGATAGTGAAATTCTATGGCCGCTAATGCCACAAATTACACCTTCATTTTTCATTTGTGATAGTTGATTTAAGAGTTGTTGGAAACTATTTACACTTGAGTTTGGTGTCGCCTTTATTTTTTTTACTTGAATACCAATGTATTCATCAAAACCAAATGAGTCCTTGTTATATACGATAATATCACGGCCTTTTTCAATGCCTCCTCCAGTGAATTCAACTTTAGACTTGCTATACATTTTACTAAGTAGTGGGACAATAATTTTCTTGCTTAGCTCATTCTCTGGGTATTTGTTTAATTTTTCAATCATGTTGTAGGTCTTTGTTATTAATTTAAAATATGTAGTTGAAAATAATTTTCTACTTTGTTTCTTTGTGGTAGTTAAGGGTTCTTGTAGTTTATTAATTATTTTCAGTTTATTTTTTGTATTTTGATTGGTTTTTGTTTGCAAATGGAACTAAAAGTATATTGTCTATAATTGTTAATATTTAACTGTGCATTTCATTTCCCATTCTTCTTTGCTCTTTTTATATCTCTTACCCATAGCACTGAGCCGTGGGTTTTACGCATTTCGAAGAGATCGATTGCGGCAAAGAGATCGCTGAGCTTTTTAAAGCCGTAGTTTCGCTGATCGAAAGAGCTGTGATTTGAGATATGTGATCCTATTGGGCCAAGTTGCGCCCAGCCATCTTCCTCTTCGGTTGCTTCTATGGCTTGACGCAACATATTGAGCAGTTTGGAGTCACTTTTTAAATTACATTTTTGCGGTGTGGCGGTTTTTGGCTGAATTTGCTCGGTTTTACTAACTGAATCAGGTGTCGTTTGTGGAGGCTGGATTAATTCTGATATCACCTCTATTTCTTCAGAAGCTGCAACAGGTTCTGCGTCAAGGTAGAGGAAGCGAGAGCAACTATTTACGAAAGCGGCTGGCGCTTTACGTTCTCCGAAACCAAAAACGGTTTTGCCGTCAGCTAAGGCTCGGGTTACCAAAGGGGTAAAATCGCAATCCGAGGATATTAAGCAAATGATGTCTATATCTTTAGTGTAAAGAATGTCCATAGCATCAATAACTAAAGCAATATCGCTGGCATTTTTACCTTTGGTTAAATCGAATTGTTGAATAGGCTGAATGGCATATTCATGCAGGATATCTTCCCAA
The DNA here is from genome assembly GCF_022690845.1 of Shewanella sp. N2AIL. Classification (NCBI taxonomy): domain Bacteria; kingdom Pseudomonadati; phylum Pseudomonadota; class Gammaproteobacteria; order Alteromonadales; family Shewanellaceae; genus Shewanella; species Shewanella sp. N2AIL. The sequence continues at coordinate 53,913 of NZ_JALBYT010000011.1, forward strand.
GGCTTTAGATTCGGGCTTTTCCAGTTACCATAAGCCTTTCGAATACTGATTAATCCGTGTTTTGCAAGCTCAGCGAGTACTACATCAAACTTCTTAGCTGGAGCATTATCAGCATCAATGAAAACCGCAATTTTTTCTTTATTCTGCATTTTTGTTCCAACGAATGTAGTTGTTTTTACTCGTTCATTAAGAAGAGAAGTTGGTTTTAGCTTTGAAGTTAATGATGATTGCTTTTTATCCAATGATTTAAGCACGCTACCGCCCATGGCTCTTGCTACCAGACCGCAAATGCAGACAATAAATTTTAATAAAAACAATAACAAAGCTATCAGTCTGTGGTTTGTGAAACCTTAAACTGAATCACAATTAACTCAGAGGGGGAGCATCTTTAAGGAGAGGTGTAGAATGCTTGTCCTTGCCTTGTTCGCTTTGTCGAGCGGATCTTCCCTGACTCATTTTATCGCCATTTTAATCAACGAATTTATCGTTAACACTAAATAGGCATTGATTAAGTAACAGCTTAAGCATTGTTTATTAATCAAAATTTAACTTAGCGTACAGCATATGATGAACAGCGGCAATAGTGACCTGTTGGGAATTTAACGAGCCACCCATTGTTAAATTTGTAGAGTGTATGCTTGTAAAATGGCATACAGATAACTGGAAAACTGGTTGAATACTAATATATTGGCAGACATTTAAGCTGAACAAAAATAGTGGGTTAAGCTCTTATTCTCAATTACAATTCACTATTTTCATTCGCTAAATGCGGCATTAAACGAGCAGGAAATCCAGTATGAATATCCCAATGATTACCGCGCTTCAGAGTGCGATTACCGAAGCGCTCGCGAGTATACCAACCGCTGAGGCGGAGCAGATCTATGCATTGTCTTTCTATATCAACAACGAATATGACGATCCCCGTCTACCTACGCTGACAGTCGGCTATAACACAGTCGATGAGTGGCATGCTTCGATTCCAAAGGCTTCTAGCTCTGACGAAGCAAAATGGAACTATGCCTTCTGGCTTCAAAACGAACTCCTCGTCTTTGGGGATTCTGACTCTCAGACTGCGGATATCTTAGCTCGCTGGGTGGCCGATCTCGGTCTCGGGTACAGTGATGCGGAGGAAGATGTCGATTTTGATCGCTGCCTTGAGCTCGGTCAGGAGATAACCGAGCAATTTGTTGCCGCAGTATGCGTTGTCGCTTCTACACTCCATTCCAACTTAACCGTTAGTCGCGTTTTCGGTCGTTCGGTACCCATCATAGTTCACGAGCTCGAGTACTATAACGAGATCGCAGATCAGACAGAGGCCTGTAACCCTCCCAGACTCGCCGAAGAGTTCGTTTCTTGGGTGCGCTCAATCTAACGTTAGTTATCAGTTATAGGTGGTAAGGATATAGGGCAGATTGGTTGGCGGCGGTTCAATAAGTCTAATCACTCGCTTAATCACATAACAAAAAAGGGTGCATTGATGAACGAAGAGCAATACGAGAAGGGTCTTGAGGTGCGTCGTGCTGTGATGGGCGATAGCTATGTGGATAAGGCGCTCAATAGTGCGACGGATTTTACCCAGCCGCTGCAAGGTTTAGTTTCTGTGAGATTTAGTTAAATTGAGGTTTAGTGGTTTTAACATTCGCTAGGGGAGCTGATTTACGCGCATTCCCCTAGCGCATGATGGCTACAAACTTGAATCGTCTGTGCTTATTTTTGCAGTTGGGCTTTTGCGGCTTCTACTTTTGAAAAATCCAAACCGAGTTCAAGTACGGCCTCTTTAATTAAAGCCGGATTCTGCATCACTAATCCCAGCAGTTGTTGTAATTTTTCGGCTGGGATACCTAATTGACCGAGCGTGCCCATCGCCATTAATGGATTGTCGGTTAATGTTTGAAATAGCTCGTTGATCTTAGCGTCACTGACCTTGTGTTCTTTTAAGATGGCAATAATGGGGTTCATTGCGTTACCTTGTTGATATGAAAGTTAAACAGGTGCCGATTTTATCACAGTTCTGCCAGAGTGGTTGACTCACACACGCGTACCCGTTGGATTTTGCCACGCTTTACCTATGCTATTAAGCGCATTAGATTTTATCATCCCTTAAAAATAGAAAGGAACTGTGTTTATGCTTGATGTTGTCGCGAACCAAGACAAAAGTATTTTGGTTAAACAGTTACGATACGGGCGTGATAATGAGGTGCTAGTCGTCGATGAATGGCAACTGCACCCTGCTGAACATTGGGCGATTTTCGCGACCGACAGTTATTGCGGTTCCTTGCTCGGGCGAATATTAACCGGTGACATTCTGCCCGATGAAGGGACGATTGCTGGCCTGCCGCAACGTATCGGCTGGGTGTCACTTGGGTTGCAGCAAGCGTTGCTGGAGCGCGAATTAGAAAAAGACGAGCTGGATTACGGTTCGAGTGTCGAATCCTTAGTGCTGGAATGCTGCCAAGATGCCAAGCAGCTCCCTGCATTATTACAAAAGGTTGGGCTTGAGCCGCTGCGCCTGCGCGGTTTTCGGCAATTATCCACGGGCGAAACACGCAGAGTCATGCTGGCGCGTGCGCTGGCAATGTTACCGCAATTACTGATTTTAGATGACCCTTATGCTGGGCTCGATGTTGAACATCAGGCGAGTTTATCTGAGCTGCTGAGTGAAGTGGCCGCGCATACTCAGTTGCTGATCATCACCTCGCGCCAAGAAGAATTGCCGCCGTGCATCAGCCATGTGGCGCTGTTTAATGGCGAGATGCTCAAATCGGGGCAGAGTGTGCACAAACTCAGCCCGTCGATGTCGATTGAGCAATGGCACAATCATCCTGTGATGGCGCAGCTGAATGCGTTATCGGCGCAGCGTAGCGATGAACTCTTGGCCTTGATGGAGCGGCAAAGGCATAACGCCGAGGCGTTTGATCCTCTGGTCGAGATTAAAAATGGCAAAGTGGAATACGTCAGTGGGCTGATTTTCAGCGGCGTGAATTGGCGCATTGAAGCGGGGCAACATTGGCAAGTTCGTGGCCCAAATGGCTGCGGTAAAAGCACTTTGCTGGGGCTGATTTTAGGCGACCATCCCCAATGCTATAGCAACGACATCACACTCTTTGGCCGACCTCGCGGAAGTGGCGAGAGTATTTGGCAAATTAAACAACGGATTGGCATAGTATCGTCGGCGCTGCACTTGCAATATCGCGTCAGTTGCTCGGCATTAGATGTGCTGCTTTCGGGCTTTTTTGACTCTATTGGCCTGTACCAGAAACCCACTAAACCTCAGCTAGATTTGGCGAAGGAATGGTTGGCGATTTTGCACATGACTGGGTTGGCGAGCACCAGCTTTAAGAAGCTCGATTATGGTCAGCAGCGGTTATTACTAATAGGTCGCGCCTTGATTAAACAGCCACTGTTACTGATTTTAGATGAGCCGTATCAGGGCTTAGATTTTATCAATCGCACCTTAGTGATGCGGGCGCTGGAGATGATAGCCGAGCATCATCTGAGCCAATTGCTGTACGTGTCGCACCATAGGGAAGATGCCTTACCTGCGATTAAAAACTTTGTCGATTTCATCAAGCAAGATGACGGCTATTCGGTACAGGTGAACTACTGTGAGTCTGAGGATTAAACCCGTTTAAATCAGTAAATGCCACCTATCACAGCAGCTTAACGGCTGCTTATTTGTTTGCAGAGTTTGTCATTATCTCTCGGCACTCCAATGCAGGTTAAGATTAACCTTAATGGGCGCTAGCCATTGAGTGTGTTAGTCACGCCAGGCAGCAGTTCTGTTAATTAGTCATGCTTGATATAGGTAACTGTGAGCCGTCTTACAGTTTTTAATGTCGTTGGCGCGAATAATAGTTTCTGGCCTAGGCCAGAAACTCGTGACAGTTTTATGGTTCATCCACCGAACTTATTCATCAAGTCAGTTATCACGCTTAAGAATCCAGAGCTATGGACTCCCTTAGCGAGATGAGCCTTAGATGAGCTTTAGTTGAGCCCAAGTTAAGCCTGAGTGTCGTGCGCTGTAAACAAGATGTGCACTAAGACCTAAAACACGATTTCAAGACATATAAGACGACTTAAAGATAAAACATTTATGCCAAGACCCAAAAAATGCCGTCAATTATCGAGCTGTGTGCCCTGTAGCCTATTTAAGCCTAATGGGATCCCTGCGGTTAAATTAACTCATATTCAATTAGAGGCCGATGAGTTTGAGGCCCTCGAACTGGGTGATGTTAAAAGATTAAGCCAGATCGAAGCCGCGGCCTTGATGGGGATCTCTCGGCAAACCTTTGGTTACCTGCTCGCCAATGCCCGTAAAAAGGTGGCGACGGCTATCACTCAAGGTCAAGCCTTGAGACTGCCAACCCAAACAGACAAGGATTTATCATGATTATTGCCATGCCGATGAGCCGCGAACGCCTCGCCAGTCACTTTACTAAAGCCCTACAGATTGGTTTTTATAACGAACAGCTTCAGCTGATCAAGCTGGTCGATAACCCGGCAATTGAGGGTGACTGTAGTGCTAAAAAAGCCTTATTAGAGCTGATTATTCAACAAGGTACCGACATTGTACTTGTGCAGAATATCGGTGAGCGCATGTTAGGAAAGTTGCTCGATGCGGGGGTTAGCGTGAGCAAAGGTAGTGCGAGTCAAACAGTGGCGACTTTACTTGCACAAGCGGCGGATTTGAATCTTAGGTTGACGGATGCATCCCAAGGTCGCGCTTCACTCAAACATGCCGCCAAGGGCGGATGTTGTCATTCAACAGGTGACGGCTGTGGTTGCAGTGGTAAAGCTAAAGCAGCACCTGGCTCAACACGTCTTATAAGCACGCCAGCAGTACAGGTTAAGCTCGATAAGTCAGTGCATTACGCTGGGTTTAGGCCCTTGGTAAACAAATAATCTCAGTGTTTAATTTGAATTATTCCGTCACGATTAAACCATAGGGGCGGGCAAGCGCCCCTCGAATATCCGCTAACGAAAACACCTTGGAAAAACGTCCAAAGGTTTTGCCATAAAACACACATTCCACCACAGGCAAGGCAAATACATTGCGGCTCGCCGCTATCTCACCTTGGGCTTGGCAATCAATATAGGCCATCCGCATCTGCGGGAACGCTTGCGCTAACATCTCAGCAATTCTCGGTTTGAGCGTTTGACACACACCGCAGTCCGGCGCGCCAAATAACAACAGCACCGCCGCATGCTCAGTTAACATGGACTCCAGTATCTCAGGTGAATCAATGTGCGTAATGATATCGGTGTGCATGCGTTGCTATTTAGAAGTTGCTATGGGTATGAATTCATGGGTGTCGCATCGCTAACTGCACCACTGACGCTCGCAGGGAATGCCATCACCGTCACCATCCATTTGAGTATTGGGGCAATTTTGGATGTAGAAAGTCGCCTCATCACAGGAACTCATGTGGCTGCAATGGGTTTTACCCGCTTCACATTGGAAACTTGGTGTTGCCGTTGCTTGTGTTCTCACTTTCGTTTCGTACATGGGCATTGGCTGAATGTCTTCATTTGTGAGGACTGGTACTTCATCGATTGCAGGAGCTTCATTAAATTCTTGGTATTGTTTAAAGCCAAAGATAACGATGGCCACGATTATTAGCAGCGGGATTATCGTATTAAATGACGATTTTCGTGGGTTATGGGAATGCGCTTTGCTTTTGTTGTTGAAGTTGAAGTTTTCATTGCGTGCTTGGACATGAGAGTGGGAGCGCGGTGTAGCACTCGCTGAAATAACAGCGACGCCTTCAATCGAGGCGATAACCGCTTTTCTTTTTCCGTCATTTTGCACTTCAGTTTGAAACAGAATGCTGTCGCCCACTATGGGTTTTCTCGCCATCTTTTTTAGCACCGAAATGTGAATAAACACATCTTGGGCTGCGTTTTTTTCAGGCTGAATAAAGCCAAATCCCTTTTCATCGTTCCAGCGTACCAGCACGCCTCTATCCATGAGCATTTTCTATGTCCTTAATTTAACCGCTTAATAGTTTTAGTTATTGGATATCAATACTTACTTGAGTCGATCCGATTTATCCCCTTGGAGGAGCAAACCGTTTTTAGGTTGACTGGTCGATTATCCCGTGTTGGCTGCTAAGTTACTCAAGCATAGGAAGTTTTGCAATTTTTTATCCTGAATTTGCTTATGTGTGAGCCATTCGCTTTGAGCGTATGGAGTAGGGGATATGTGAGCACTTAGCAGAAGCGGTTGGCATTTTTCTAAATTCAATACAAACAATTGCTTGTGTTTATTTTGAACATAAAGCGCAAAAAGTGTGCAATAAAAACTTGCAATCTTACTGTGTGCTACATAGTATTTGCTGTGTGGCGCACAGTGTGTGTGACACAGTGTTCAGGATAGGAATTCGACTATGACAAGTTCACAGCTAGTCAAAATGCGACTCGAGTTGCGCCGTGGGGTATTAGTGTTGGCGGTACTGGGATTATTAAAACAAGCCCATTACGGCTATTCGCTCCGCAAACAGTTGCAGGAAGGCGGTATCGATATTGACGAGGGGACTCTGTATCCCTTAGTGCGCCGCCTAGCCGATCAAGGATTGTTGGATAGTGAGTGGCGACAGGCCGAAGGGCGTGAGCGTCGTTATTACCAATTGTCGTCATTGGGCGCTGAGTTGCTCAGTCAACTTACCGATGAATGGCAGCAACTTAATGGCGCCTTGGCTTTTTTACTGGAGCAAAGCGCTGACACTAATGGCTCTGATATTAATCGCTCAGACGAGAGTGCAGAGGAGATTTGATATGGAATTAGTCGATCGCTATATCGCCGCGGTGCAGCGTGAATTGCCCGAGAACAAACGTCAGGAAATTGGCCGTGAATTAAAAGCCAATATCTGCGACCAACTGGATGCCTTATCTGAACAAGGTGAATTGAGTGAATCGCAAATTGCCGATGTATTAAAGCAAATGGGTCATCCCTGTAAGGTCGCGCAGCAATTTGTACCGGCAGTGCCTATTATTGCCTCTGAGGATATTCCGCTGTTTAAACATACACTTTTCATGGTGTTGGGTGTCTTGTTTGTGTTGCAGGTGGTGGGCGGTACGACGCAATGGTTGGGCTCAACAGAGGGAAATCTATTCAGATTTATCCAGCATATCGTTAGTGGTTTTATCGGCGATGCCTGTCTAGCTTTTACTGCAATTGGCTTGTCTTTTTGGAGCTTTTCGGCTCAAGGAAAACCGCTGTCCGGCAGCAATTGCCAGAAATGGCAGCCGCAGAACCTACCAAAAGTCGGCCCAGGTTGGCAGCATATTAGTTTAAGTGATGTGTTTGCCGATCTGGCGACGTATCTCTTTCTCTTGCTGGTGATATGGTGTTCTATGTGGATGAGTAGCGAGCAATTAGCCGCACGCACTGTGATTTTTAGCGCCAATGCTCAGCAATTACTGCAATGGTTTAGCCCTATTATTTTGCTGTCTATGGGCAATAGTCTGTGGCAGTTACGCCGCCGAGTGTGGACCAGTGAATTGTTATTGGCAAATATGGGGATCAATCTTGCTTATGCCTCGTTCTTAGTCTTTCTGGCATTTAGCTCGCCACTATTACAAACCCAAGTACAGAGCCAAGGAACTGAATTACAGGGGATATTTACGTTACTGCAGCTAGATAAATGGCTCAGTTATAGTCTAGTGATTGCCGCTATGTTCCCCATCTATGAGGTGATTCGTGATGGATTGCGTTGGCGTAAACTCGCTAGTCAGACTTAGACTGAGTTTTGTCGTTGAATCTTATTGATTTTTTTCATCGAATACATGGCCTGATCTGCATGATTGATCAGGCTTTTTGCATCTGTGCCGTTTTCTGGATAAAGCGCCAAACCGACGCTGACGCCAATATGGATTTGATGACCATTGATAGTGTAGGGCGCGCAAATAGCTTGGGTTATCTTAGGGACCAGTTGGGCGATATTGTGGGTATTGGCAAGGCGTTCCAGCAAGATCACAAACTCATCGCCGCCTAGGCGAGTGGTGGTATCCATTTGCCGAGTACTTGAGCGTAGCCGCATCGCAACTTCTTGCAGTAATTTGTCGCCCACATCATGACCAAACGAATCATTCACTGGCTTAAAATTATCTAAGTCTAAAAATAACACCGCAAAAATGCTTTGAGTGCGTTGCGCATGCACTATGGCTTGTTCAAGTTTAGTGTGAAATAACACGCGATTAGGCAGATTCGTCAAGGCGTCGTGGTGGGCGATATGACGCAGATATTCTTCCTCTGCCTTACGTTCGGCAATGTCGGTAATCACAATGACAAAATGAGTCAGGCGGTCATGCTCATTTCGCACTGTATTGATGCGTACACTCAGCGGCAGTAAGTCGCCTGATTTAACCGTTTTTAATAATTCTCCCTGCCATTGCTCGCCTTGCTGCAACAGATTTCGCATGGCTTGGCGGGCGTCATCGTTATTGTGTCCATCATTGAGGAAGTCGTTGGCATCGCCGTGTAAATCCTGTTTGGTAAAACCTGTAACATGGGTAAAGGCTTGATTAATAGAGATAATGCTTAGCAGGGGATCGGTGATCATTATGCCGTCTGTGCTGGCATTAAAAACGGTTGCCGCGAGTCTGAGTTTATCTTCGGCCTGCTTACTGGCGGTGAGGTCCATAAAGTAGGCTACGCCTTCATGTTTGCTGCCATTCAAAAAGCTCGCCGCTAGCATCACTGGCACTAAGACGCCATTCTTGCTGATAAGTTGTTTTTCATATTGCTGGCAGCGGCCAAACTGTTCTAACTCTGTAATCGCAATGGCATCACGTGTTTCATATTCAGGCGGGGTAATTGAGCGCCAGTTGATTAAGCCTGAAGTTAAATCCGCACGGTCAAAATTGAGCATCTGGAGAAAATGATCATTGGCATCATGTATAGTGCCATCGAGTTGCCATGAAATGATCCCGATAGTGTCGGAGTTTTTCAGGCTAGTGAAGCGAGATTCGCTTATCTGTAACAGGCGCTCGGATCTGGCGATGTTACGAATGATCTGCCGACTGGCAAAGATCCCAATACTGATAAACAGCAATAGGGCACCAAGGCTAATTAACCAAGTCATTTGCTTGACCCAGCGCGCACCTTCACTGAGCACAGCTGAAAATTCAATTTCTAGGCTGAGCAATTCTTCATTGGCATCAATCAATTGCTGGCGATATTGTGCGAGAACTTCGGGCCTAGCACCAAGCTGATTGATTTCAATGCGCATATTTTCGGCGAGTTGCACCACAAACTCGAAGCGTTGATCGGCTAAGCCCCACAACTGAATGGCTTGCTGCATATAATGATTGGATTGAAAGTGTCGGAAAAACCAGATCATTGAGTCGGTATCCCGTTCGTCATTGAGGCCCTGAATAAAACCCTGTTTGGCGGCTTGTTCATCAATGGGTGTGGCGAGTAAGGCTTGTCTAGCTCGATGATCGCCTTCCATGACGCTCGTCGCGGCACGATAACGCTGAAAGTCCACATCATTTTGGGTGTGTGAATAGTGGTTGAGATAAAGTACCGCATCTTTTTGCGCCTTAGCCCATAAGCCTTCACCACGGACATAGGTGCGTACACCATCAAATATATTGCCTTGAATATACACTAGGGCGACGAGCGCGATGCAGATCCCTACGAACATGCTGATGATTAATAAAACCTTAGCAACGGTTGAACGAGTTCGTTGCCGTAACCTAGCGAAGGTGCGTGCGAACTGAGTCCCCATCCTTATGCTCCACGGCCAGCAAAGCAATACCACTTCAGAGTGGGCAGCTTAGGGAGAAGGGGTAAATCGATTTGTCTGCAATTTTTGAGGACTATTTTGCTATTCATCTGTTCCTTAGGTTGATTGTTCCACATGCTAAATCTAAATACCGTTTGGTTGTGGGTCAGCCTCTTTGTTGGTCAATACACTGCCAGTTCATTCATGTTCTGTCAGTTAAGCCATATATGTCAGCGACATACTTTAGATAACACTAAAACGCTTTGAAATTAAGTCAATGAAATAATTGAAACAAGATTGGCGATGCCGATTAAGTTATTGTGGGGCATCGCCATTATTCACTGCATCATTAAGTGATTTTTTTGCCTGCTGTTTATAGGTTTCAAATATGCCTTCTTGCTTCATCTGTTTTAACTCCCGAGCAAGATTAACGGCGAGTGCCGCGTGACGTTTATTTAAGTAACCATAGCTGGTGAGTTCTTCTAGGGTGGCAATCGCGCTGATCTCGCTACCTCGAAACTCTGGCGTTTGTAATAGATCTAATGAGCTTGCCTCTGTATCAATATAGATATCGATCCGGTCGCGGAGTATTTTACGAAAAGAGCTTACAGGGGATGAGGATTCAGTCAGGCGTTCCTTTGGAATGAGTCCTTTTAGCTTTTGTTCTGCGAGGAACACGCCTCGATAGTATTCGATCTTATATCGACTCTTTTGCAGTGCTTGCCAGTTAGTAATCTTGATGTTGGGATTATGTGCGAAGGCAATTAAACGGGTATCGACAACCGGTTCTTCGATGCGAATTAGGTTAGTAAATTTTTCACCATAATGAAATACGCGTCCCGGTTCACCATCCACTTTTCCTGAGTCAGCCATCATACTGGCGCGGACTGCGGGAACCACTTGATAGGCGAAGCCATAGCCTAAGCGTTCAAAGGCTTGGGTGTATATCAGCTCAGCCCATTTAAAGTAAAAGTTGTGTTTGGGGTCCTCATAAAACGCCATGGTAATAATAGGTTTAGCTGCAAGCGCCGTTGTAGTTTCTGCTGTGGATTTACAGATCGCAGGAACTGAGAAACAAAAGAATAGGACTATCACCCCCCAAAAAATGCGCATATTGCTCCGTCGCTGCATAGCCTGTCCCTAAACGTGTTGAGTTTTCTAGAGTATAGCTAGCCTAATAAATGGGTTCATTTTTATTCAAGTTAAATCACTCGTTTCCATGAACTCGCATCAATAGGACATTGAAATGTGATCTGCTGGCGGACATTTTGTCCTTTTGCCTTTAAAAATGTGCGATACAACACATAGAATTAACATTTTCCGGTATTTTGCTGTTTTTTTACTCATCAGAGTTTGAGCTCGATCGGCTTTTTCCGTGTGAATTAGGCGTTAAATCGGCGTCATCTATTACTTGTACTAGGAAATAAGGGATGAAGTCGGGACGTGAACTATCAGGAATGCGGTTATCAAAACTTTGGTTATCAATGGCATGGTTATTACCTCTCTGTAGTTTATCCAGCGTGGTTATGGCTGATGCGGCGACTGACAATATTGAACGCCTTGAGGTGCGCGGCAGGCAGATTAATACCTTAGGCCATAGCACCTCGGCATCTGAGGGGATAGTCGGCGCGGCTGAAATTGAGAGTCGACCACTATTGCGCACGGGGGAAATCCTTGAATTTGTGCCAGGTATGATAGTCACTCAGCACAGCGGCTCGGGTAAGGCGAATCAGTATTTTCTACGCGGCTTTAACTTGGACCATGGCACTGACTTTAATACCCGCGTCGACGGTATGCCGGTGAATATGCGCACCCATGGGCATGGTCAGGGTTATACCGATCTTAACTTTTTGATCCCAGAACTTATCGGTGAGATCCGTTATGCCAAAGGGGCTTATTATCCCGAGGTGGCCGATTTTTCCGGTGCGGGTGCCGCCCAATTGCTGCTGGCTGATCAATTGCCCCACAACCAAGTAGGTGTGACTTTGGGGGAATATGGTTACCAGCGGCTGGTGGCGACGCAGGAGTTAAACACGGATATAGGGCGGTTTATTCTTGGCGGTGAAGTACAAGCCTATGATGGTCCGTGGACGGATATCGATGAGGATGTGAGTAAGGTCAGTGTCGTCGGGCGTTATTTAACTCGGCTCGGTGAGGGTGACTTGAGCGTGACTATGATGGCCTACGACAACAGTTGGAATTCGGCGGATCAAATTCCCGCCCGTGCGGTAGACTCAGGATTAATCGATTTTTACGGCTCGTTAGATACAGACGTCGGCGGTGATTCAAGCCGCTATAGCATTTCAGCCAATTACGATGCGGGCGATTGGCAGGGGAATGTGTATGCCATTCGCTCGACCATGAATTTATTCTCTAATTTTACCTACTTCTTAAATGATCCCGTTAATGGCGATGAGTTTGAACAAGTCGATGAACGCACACTTTGGGGTGGCGATCTGAAACGCGACTGGCACACTTACCTTGGCGGCACTCAACTGAATTACAGTGTGGGTGGCGATGTGCGTTATGACGATATTGGCGCTGTGGGTTTGTATAGCACTCAGGCGCGACAAAGGTTGAATACCGTCAGGCTTGATGAAGTGCAAGAGTTGTCGAGCGGCATATTTGGCAAAGTGGAGTGGCTGCCCGCAGAGCAATGGCGCTTCAACCTTGGGCTGCGTTACGACTATTTCGATGTACAGGTCGACAGTGATAATCCGCTGAACAGTGGTGATGCGTCCGATGGCATGTTCAGTCTTAAGGCGGGCGCTTCCTATTTATGGAGCGATAATCTTGAGTTGTATGTGAATGCGGGCCAAGGATTGCATTCGAACGATGCCCGCGGTGCGACCATTAACGTCGATCCAGTGAGTGGCGATGGAGTCGAGAAAGTCGATCTGCTCGTGCGCTCCAATGGCGGTGAGTTTGGGGTGAAATATTATGATAGGGACTTTATCAATTTCTCTGCCGCGCTTTGGTATCTGCAATTAGATTCAGAACTCGTGTTTGTCGGCGATGCCGGTAACACTGAACCGAGTCGCGCATCTGAACGTTATGGCGCTGAATTAACGGCTTATTATTGGTTGAATGATGCCGTCAGTATCGATATGGAGTTGGCCTGGACCAATGCCAGATTCACTGAAAACGAGCTTGAAGAGGGCAAGTATATCGATGGTGCGGTTCCCTTTGTTGCCAGTGCGGGCATCACCTATCGACCCGACGGCGATGGTTTGTATTCGAGTGTACGGGTGCGCCACCTTGGTGAGCGGGTGCTCGACAGTTTTAATGAGCACAAGGCCGATGCGACCACATTAGTTAACCTTGCGCTAGGGTATGAGTTCCGCCGCTTTGACACTAAGCTTGAGCTACTCAATGTGTTCGATAGTAAAGATCACGACATAGATTACTTTTATGCCTCACGCTTACCCGGTGAAGCCGCCGAAGGGGTTGAAGATCAGCATTATCATCCCGTTGAGCCGCGTATGGTAAGAGTGAGCGTGAGTTACCATTTCTAAGATTACCCCTTCTTTTGATCAGTTTGGCCACCATGCTGGTGGTCAAACTTAACGTCTGGCATATTGTTAGTTGAAATAAATCTGACACTTAGCTGCAATAAAACCGCCATCTAAATCACGCTTATTCGTCACATAAATGCCTGAAAATCGGGTCGCCTCTACAGGGAATACCCTCATACACTCAATAATAAATCGGTGATGAACGTGATGAATATTAAACGGATCGCTGCAGCTATCTCCTGCAGCTTAATGACGGTTGTGGCCCACGCTGCAGTCCTGCCCGCAACGCAAACAGACAGCCAGTGGTTTAAAGACAGTGCGGCAAACGTGGTGGCTAAAGCTCAAGTTGACACTAAAAAAACCGCTAAAAATGTGATTTTATTTGTCGGTGACGGCATGAGTATTTCGACGCTCACGGCAGCCCGTATTCTGCAAGGGCAGGACAAAGCTGATAACCAAGGCGGCGAAGAAAACTTCTTAAGTTTCGAACAGTTCCCCCATACGGCGTTAGTGAAAACCTATAACACTAACCAACAAACGCCAGATTCTGCGGGCACTATGACGGCCATGGCGACAGGCGTTAAAACCAAGGCGGGTATTATTTCTATTTCAGATACCAGCTTACGTGGTAACTGTTTGTCTTCAAAAGGCAATGAACTTGTTTCTCTGGTCGACCTTGCTAATGCCAAAGGATTATCAACAGGCATAGTCACTACGGCGCGTTTAACCCACGCCACGCCAGCGGCAACCTATGCCAAATCACCTGAGCGCGATTGGGAAGGCGATTTCAACTTACCTGCCGAAGCGGTGGCGAACGGCTGTACTGACATCGCCAGCCAATTGGTGATGCGCGATGAAGCTAATGCGTTAACTGTGGCATTAGGTGGCGGTCGCAGCTACTTCTTACCGAAAGAAGTGACAGACGGTGAGAACAAAGCCGGTAAACGTAAAGACGGCAAAGACTTAACCAAAGCTTGGGTCGATAACTTCAGCAAATCTGCCTACGTGTGGGACAAAAAAGGCTTCGACGCCATTGATGCCGCCAACACAGATCACTTACTCGGCCTATTCAATCCATCGCACATGGAATACGAAGCAGACCGCGCCGATGACGTAGCTGGTGAGCCATCACTGACTGAAATGACCGCCAAATCCCTCGATATTTTGAAGAAGAACGATAAAGGCTACTTGCTGATCGTTGAATCTGGCCGTATCGACCATGGTCACCATGCGGGCAATGCGAGCCGTGCCCTGACCGATGCGGTTGAATTATCTAATGCAGTGAAAGCGGCAATGGATGCAACCAGCAGCGACGATACCTTGATCATGGTAACAGCGGACCACAGCCATGTGTTCACTATCGCAGGCTACCCAAAACGCGGTAACCCTATCTTAGGTTTAGTGCATAACGTCGATGGCACATTAGCGACAGCGAATGACAACAAGCCTTATACCACGCTGGCTTATACCAACGGCCCAGGTGCTGTGGTGGGTGTGCGTGACGACTTAACCTCAGTCGATACGCAAGATAAAGATTTTATGCAACAAGCGCTTATCCCAATGGAAAGTGAGACTCACGCCGGTGAAGACATCAGCCTACATGCCAGAGGTCCAGGTTCGAATCTGGTTCAGGGCGTGATTGAGCAGAACGTGATCTTCCACATTATCAACCAAGCGCAGCAGCTTGGCGGCACTAAGTACTAATCCCGAATTAGTTACTGAGTCCTCACTTTTGGAGCAAAAAATGAATAAGAAATTACTGGTAGTCGCGATTTCAGCCATGCTGGGTTTAGCCGCATGCGGTAGCGATGGTGATAATGGTGCCGCGGGCACTCCGGGTAGCAATGGATCAAATGGCTCGAACGGTAGCAACGGTAAAGACTGGACTGCTGTGAATCAGTGGTATGTCGATGCCCAAGCTCGCGTGACTAAAGCCGAAGGCTTAACGGTTAACAATGATGTGGGCGCCGCGAAAAACGTGATCCTGTTTGTGGGTGACGGTATGGGCGTATCGACCATAACCGCCGCACGTATTTTAGAAGGCCAGCTCAAAGGCAAAACGGGCGAAGAAAACTCCTTATCTTTCGAAACTTTGCCCTATGTGGGTCTTTCTAAAACCTATAACGTCGACGGCCAAACGCCGGATTCTGCAGGCACTATGTCGGCGATGATGACAGGTGTCAAAACCGATGTCGGTGTGATTTCACAGGCCGAAGGCGTAGTACGTGCTAACTGTGCTTCGACTAAAGATCAAAATCTGGTGACGTCACTCGAGCTTGCCGCAATGGCGGGAATGGCAACGGGTGTGGTAACAACGGCGCGTTTAACCCACGCAACCCCAGCGGCGACTTACGCCCATGTGCCAGAACGTGACTGGGAAGCCGATTCAAACCTACCAGCCGAAGCTGTGACTAATGGCTGTAAAGATATCGCCGCGCAAATGCTCGACTTTAACTACGGCAGCGGTCTTAACGTGATGATGGGTGGCGGTCGCCGTAGCTTTATTCCTAAGACGACCATTGATCCAGAAGGTAAAGCGGGTAAGCGTAACGATGGCCGCGACCTCACAACCGAGTGGATGAGCAAATACACTAACGCCGCTTACGTGCAAGACAGAGACGGTTTCCTCAGTGTGGATGCAGCAAGCACAGATCATTTGCTAGGCCTATTCAACTCATCGCATATGGAATACGACTACGACCGCACCGAAGCGGGCGTGACTGGCGAGCCATCACTGGCGGAAATGACCGCTAAGTCGATTGATATTCTGAAGAAAAACTCAAAAGGCTTCGTGCTGATTGTTGAAGCTGGCCGTATCGACCACGCTCACCATGCGGGTAATGCGGCGCGTGCGCTGTATGACACAGTGGCGTTGTCTGAAGCGGTACGTGTGGCGATGGAAAAAACCTCGGCCAACGATACCTTGTTAATGGTTACCGCGGATCACAGCCATGTGTTCACTATTGCAGGTTATCCAACCCGTGGTAACCCTATCCTAGGTTTAGTGAAGTCAAACGACGCCAATGGCGTTGCTGAAGTGACTAACTCTACCGATGCTAACGGTTTGCCATATACCACAGTCGGTTACGCTAACGGCATGGGCTATGCGTCATTAGCAACAGGTGGCGATGAGCGTTACAACTTCCCAGTGGACTCAGGACGTAAGGATTTGAACTTTGTTGATACCCAAAGCGCCGGATTCCACCAAGAAGCCCTAGTGCCATTAAGCGATGAAACCCATGCTGGGGAAGATGTGGCGATTTTCGCCCGCGGCCCAAGTTCGGATCTTATCCAAGGTACGGTTGAGCAGAACCACATTTTCCACGTGATGAATCGCGCGGCAAATTTAGTGGCTAAAGCTGAAGCGGCTGCCGTTAAGTAAGACCCGCTTAGTCTCTGCATCGTGAAGTAAGAAATAGTGCAGTAATAGCTAAGTAAAAGCAGTGCCTATGGATGGCATATGTCATCCATAGGCCTTTAGCCTAACGATTTAACATACCAAAGCGTTTACAAAAGCTTAAGTGTTTACCCTGTTCAGCAAGTGAGAAGTCTAATGAAAAACCGTCTATTGGCTCTAATGTTATCCAGCTTAGTTCTGCCAAGTGTTGCTATGGCAGCGCAAGAGGCTCAGTGTCCAACGCTACAAGCCGAGCATTTAAAGGCTCAATATCAAGTGACCAATGGCAAGGGCCAGCAATGGCAAATGACCCTCATCCGTAACGGACAAGACTTTATTATTCAGCGTGATGGATCAACATTTGAACAATGGTCGAACAATGGCGAGTACGTGCGTTATTTCCCCGCTGAAAAACGTTCTGTGACTTACCGCAAAGGTGACTTGCGCGCACTCAACATTCAGCACGATCGTGACCAGTTGTACCATGTAGTATCGCCCGCATTGCCGACCCATATGACCAAGACACATGCTAAACAAGAGGCGTGTTTTGCGACTCAAGGCTTTGAAGGTAAGGTTAACGGCTTGGAGAGTGAGCTGGTATGGATTGATGCCATCGGCCTGCCCGCTGAGTTTATCTTAGGTCAATCTCAACCGAATCTAGCCTACAAGCTGGTGGGCGTAGAGCCATTTGCTAGCGATGCTTTTGTGGTATTAACCCAAGATTATCAAGATATTGATTTTGCCGATGTCGGCGACAGTGAGTCCGATCCCTTTATCGCTAAGATGATCAACCAAGGCTTTATCGAGCATGGCAGCAGCGGTTTTTACAACAGCGAAGGCCAAGCGATTGAAGCCCAAGGCGGACACGGCAGTCATTCGCATTAACCATATGGCTGCAATAATTTACTATTCCCGCGCTGACAATGAAGGCTAGAATGAACCTTAGTGGATTTGAGTTTCCCCAGTTTTTATGCTGATTTATAGGTAATAGCCGCGAGCGATGAGCACAGCAACACCGATTGAAAACATTAACTATTGGCGTCATCCCAGCTTATCAGGCATAGAACTGAGTCAGGCGGAATTCACGCATTTCAGCTTTGATAAACATGTGCATCTGGATTACCACTTAGGTGTGGTCACCCAAGGTGCGCAGCAGTTTGTGAATAAGGGCAGTCGTTACCAACTCGGTCAGCACAGTCTATCGACCTTAAATCCCGACGAAACCCACGATGGCCAGAGCCGCGATGCCGACGGTTATCGGGTGAAAGTCATGTCTATCCCCGTGGAATACATGAATGAAGTCAGCCAAGAACTGGGCTTGAAGGAGCACTTTTTCAGCGCGCCTATGGTGGATGACCCAACGCTTTATCAATATTTTATTCAGCTACACGAGCTATTGATCCAAGGCCAATGCAGTGCGCTCGCTGGCGAGTCCCACTTACTGAACTTTATTCATCTGCTGCTGGAGCGTTACCCAAGCGGCGTTTCATCTGGCATATCTAAACCGAATCAACAGCTGGGGTTATCTAAGTTACAGGTGAGCTTAGTCAAGCAGCGAATTCACGATGAGCCTTGGCATAATACTCAGCTTGAAACCTTAGCCAATGAAGTGAGCTTAAGTAAGTTTCAGTTTTTACGGCAATTTAAACAGGCAACAGGGATGACACCCCATGCGTATCTCAAGCGGGTGCGTTTAGAGTTGGCGAAAAAATCCTTAAGCCATGGCGCTCTAGTGGCGGATGTGGCGCAGCAATTCGGATTTTTCGACCAGAGCCATTTAAATAAAGCCTTTAAGCAGGCATTCCTATTATCGCCGGTGCAATTTCAGCGGCGCATGCTCTAGTTTTTCCGTCTTTCGACGACTGCCGATTCGAATAAAACAGAATCGTGCAATTTATTACAATTCAGCCCGGCGACAAATGGCCATACTGGCCGCCTCAGTTATCGTTTATTACTTTTTCTTGCGGAGCCGCATCTCTATGGATTTATCTTTATTACTCACCTTGGCCGTGATCCACACGGTTGCCTTGATCAGCCCCGGACCCGATTTCGCTATTATGGTGAAGATTGCCACTCAGCAGCCTAGGGGCACGGCAATTGCCGCCGCCGTGGGGATTTCAATGGCCATTTTAGCCCACACGATTTTGAGCCTAACTGGCGTGAGTCTACTCATTAAGAGTTCGCACACTCTGTATTTATTGGTGCAAATCGTAGGCGCGTCTTACCTAGCTTGGATGGGATTTGGTGCCCTGCGTGCAGGCCTTGCGATACTGGCTAAACGTAAAGTGAGTGCCAGTACAAATGCTGGGACAAAGGTTGATGCTCTTTCTGCTGACGTTGAAGGCGCGGCGTCTATTGCTGGTGGCTTAGGTGGACCTATGTCGCGCAGGCAAGGCTTTTTGACTGGGCTTTATACCAATCTATTGAATCCCAAAGCATTGGTGTTTTTCTTAACCCTGTTTTCGGCCTTGATTACTCCAAGCGTTACCACAAGCACTAAAATCGCTGCCGCTATCTTGTTGTTATCGCTGTCGCTAGCATGGTTTGGCTTTGTGGCTGTGATGTTATCTAAGGCGCAGGTGCAACTTAAATTGCAGCGACTGACACCGATTATCGATGCAATTATTGGGGTTATCTTTATGTCGGTCGCGCTGGCGATTTACGCTAACCTGTTGCTGACGGTTTAGTCAGGCATTGCGTCAATCAGCTTAGGTTTTTGTCCTGTGTACTTATGTTATTCTTGGTTTTTGGTCTCAGCAGAGACGTTTGGATATAAGGGATAAAGATGTCACTCGCCTCACCATTAAAGGCAATAAAAAACGCTGTTTTCGGCCAAGCTAAATTGATGCAAATCCTATGTTATGCCGCCTTAATATTCGGTGCTATGGGGTTAAGTAGCACAGTGAATGCGGCCGACGAGGCATTACCAAAGGAATATATTCCTCTGGTGCAAGGGCTTATCGATGCGGCCAAAGCGAATGATCCAGAAGCCATTGCTAAGCGAGTGGCTTACCCACTTAAACGTGAATATCCTATCCCAGCGATTCAAAATACTCAGGAAATGGTTGCACGTTTCAACCAAGTCTTCGATCCACAGCTGCTTGGGCAGATTGCTCATTCTAAGGTTGAAGCCGATTGGCAGACTATGGGGTGGCGCGGCATTATGCTCGGCAACGGTGTGGTGTGGCTGGATTTTGACGGCAAGATTATTGGCATTAACGCTCAAACACCCGCAGAGGCAAAACTGAAAGCTGAGCTAATCGCCAAGCAACAAACGGGATTACATGCGAGCGTGAGTGAGTTCGTGAGCCCTGAATTCACTTGGGAAACCGCTAAGTTTACTATTCGTGTCGATAATATGGGCAACAACCAATATCGTTATGCCGCTTGGGCAAAGGGTAAGTCATTGAGCGAAAAGCCAGATTTAGTGCTGAACAAGGGGAAACTCGTATTCGACGGTAGCGGTGGGAATCATTCATTCCAATTTCGCAGCGGCCCATACCAGTATCACTGTTATGTCACCGTCTTAGGCACCAGTGATAGCCCTCCAGGCGAGCTAGTGGTGTATAAAAATGACCAAGAAATACTAAAACAAGCCGTCATCAAAGCAGACTAGTCTCGTTTCCCTATCCCTATAGTGAGATGTAAAGCCGCGACCTAGGTTGATGGGCGCTGCTTTAATCATCCATGTTTTAGAAGGTCACTGTTGCAACAGTGCTAATCTTAACTAACCCTGTCGCTGTTCGTTTAGCTAAAAAGCTATTGCCCCAAAGTTATCTTACTTTGTCTTCAGTTGTGCAGCATGAATTGTCATTATTACCTCAGTGACTCGCCGTAAATATATCCCTATAGGCTCGACGGCGATATCCATGCCGCCAACGGTCACTGTTGCAACAATGCCAATCTCAGCCAACCTTTTCGCTGTTAGCTTAGCTAAACCAATTCCGTGTTTTGAGCACCTAGACAGGCTAAATGAAACGTATAGTCGTTGACCAAACTTTAATAATGTTACTAAAAATGCTTGTCTTTAGTTCATACTGGAATGGCCTGTATTTGACTGTCACCCTGATACCTCAAAGCTTGCTTCGCTTTATCAAACTAGCTCTGCCAGTTACAGACATATTGACCAAGTTTCAGTAATGTTAGAAAGTGTTCACAATTACTGGAACGTTTCAATGCGACAAAGGTTAGCTTTGATGAATAATCAGATTATTACTTATGGACTAGCTCTTTTTTTACTGTATGCAGGAAGCACTGATGCACGCTTTATTCGTCAAGATTTAGCACAGGCAGTGTTGTCAGCTGAAAACATCGTTGACGTAACTGTTATTTCATCGGAAATGATTGAGTGGACACATACACCCAAATGGAAGGTAAGTTTAGGCGACAAATCGCTTTGCGGATACAAGAATAAAGTTAGGGTAAATGAAAGTTTGTCTAAACCCAATTCAGACCAGTTGACCCTGGGCTCTAAAGAAGAACTTATACCAGGGCGACGATACCTTCTTTTTATTGAAGAACGTGGTGGTTTTGCTAACGATGTTATTTATAAACGTGAAGGAGATGAAAGAACTAGATTCGAGGATTGCTTGTCACGAGTTCCGAAACTTAAAAGTAACTGGCTCACTACATCCTACTTTAGCGGCGATTCAGAATCTAAAGTGACCTTAAGTTATTGGCGGATCCCGCCTAATGATTTACCTCATAATACTTTTTATATATCCGAAGTAAGGCAAAATGGAAAATTAGTTCCATTAACGGAATCTGCTGTAGATGTGAAGAACAAGGACGAATTAGTGCTGCCAAGAGATATCGTTTTATGGAAGGATTTAAGATCATGGATGATAGATTTAACTAATCCTTCAACAAAGTAATATTAAATAGTTATTTGTAGTGGCATATTAATTTTCTGGCAAATTCAAAGGAAAAAATAGCTGTTTATTACACTTCTTTGCAGTGTTTGACAGCTATTTTATTGCCTCTGATAGGGGCATTAACATATAGAGATTTTAATCCGAAAATTACAGGTTAGAGTGTTGGAACTAACACGTTTAAGTCCAAAAGCGTGCAGCGTAAGGCTTTTAAATCTACAGATTACGCTAATGCCAAAAAGGTGCGCCATGGTGATTAGCGAGACGACCGTCCGCCCCATGGACGGGGTGGTCGAGCATCCAAGGACGGACTGGCTGCGAGTCGACGAGCAAATACCATGGTAAACCTATATGAGTGGATATCAGCAGACGCTAAACTGCTAACGACTAAAATTACTGGTCCCAAACATTAGTCTTCAACACATATCTATCCCAATGTAATTTATAACTGTCTGTGGAAATGACTATTCACGCAGTATTGTGCAGTCGATTTTTATTCGTGAGATAAAAAGAGCATTAAGGATGAACTTAATGCTCTTTTTTATGGATAAATGCCTGCTCAAACTGTGTTGCGGTAATGGGTTTACCGTACAGGTAGCCTTGGCCTAAGTCGCATTCCTCGTGACGAATAAAGGCATCTTGTTCTAGGGTTTCCACGCCTTCGGCGATCACGACTAAGTTCAGTTTCTTGCCTATGGCAATAATCGCTTTAGTGAGCTCCCTATCTTGTTCGTTTTCTTCGAGTTTATTGATAAAACAGCGATCTATTTTTAAGGTGTCGAAAGAGTATTTTTGTAGATAACTTAGGGATGAATAGCCAGTACCAAAGTCATCTAAGGAGATGCGGATCCCGAGTTCCTGCAGTTTTTGGATGGCGTTGTGGGCAATGTGCTCGTCCTGCATCAACATGCCTTCGGTGATTTCAAGCTCTAGGGCGGTCGGTGGCAATTGATAGAGGGTGAGTAAGTCAGCTATGTGCTCGCTAAAACGAGGATTGCGCATTTGCAAAGGGGAGATATTGATGGCGATTTTAAACTCCTGATCTAGCTCACGACACCATTTTGCCGCCTGAGCCAGCGCGCTATGCAATACAAAATTGCCAATATCTATAATCTGCCCATTACGTTCTGCTAAGGCGATAAATCTGTCTGGGGCGACATTGCCTAGAATCGGGTTGTGCCAGCGCAGCAGGGCTTCGGCGCCTATCACTTTTTGAGTTTTTAAGTTAATAAAGGGTTGGTAATGAAGGCTTAACTCGTTTTTGTTCAATGCATCGACTAAGTGAGATTCCAGTTGATAGCGTAGATTCAAAGCCGCTTGAGTATCTTGATTAAAGAAGCTGTGAGTTGAGCCATCGGCTTTGCTTATCGTCATCGCCGCCCCCGCTTTTTGCAGCAAAATGGCAGCATCTATGCCATCGATGGGCGCTTGAGCTATACCCATGCTCGATGGAATAGTGATCACAAAATCCGCCACGCCAAAGGGGGTATTACAGCAGTTAAGTACTTTATTGATGAGTCTATTAGTTTCGTTATTCGAAGGTTTATGGGCTTGAATAATCACAAATTCGGCACCGGCAATACGGGCTATGAAGGTGTTTTCATCGGCATAGTGTTGTAAACGGTGGCTGAGAATAGTGAGAATTTTATCGCCAATCAAATAGCCATAGCTGTCGTTGATGGATTTGAAATTACGTAGCCCCAGATAGAGTACTGAAATCTTTTCCTTGCGATCCACTTCTTCTAGCATGGTCGAAAGGCTATTAATCAAATTGATACGATTGGGTAATCCCGTCAGTGGATCATAGCTTTTGTGGTATTCCAGTGAGGTTTCGGTGGAGGTCCGTTTTTCGATTTCTTTGATGAGCTTGCTACTGAGTTCGGCGAGTTCATGGGTGCGCTGTTGCACTTTTTGCTCTAACTCTTGATTGTGCAGTTGCAGCTTAGCCTGTTGATAGAGGGTGACTAGGTTGGCTTCGATACCATTTTGAAAACGAGCGAGTAAGCTGCGAAACGGTTGGCTGTAATTATGCTCTTTGTTATCGAGCATGCAGATAGTGCCAAAGGCGCTGTTATCGGGCCAACGTAAAGGCAAGCCACAGTAGGCAATCATGCCGAGTTTAATATCCGGATTTTTATCCCAGTTTTTATCTTTTAGGGCATTAGGAATGTGGAGTTCCTTGCCTGCTTTAATCACAGTCTCGCAGTAAAGTCCGTGGCCTAAACTGTCTTTGTCGTGTTTTTTATAGGGATTCCCTTGAGTACGGCTCGAGGTAAACACTTCAATATCGGTTTGATGGACACGCATGATCAACGCGGCAGGAGTGTCGACCAATTCAGAGAGCAAATCTAAGGTTTGTTGCCAGTTAGCAACCATGACTTGGGGAACCACGATTTTGTCTGTGTCGATAGCAATGTCGGCGAATAAACGATCTTTTTGAGACTGATTAATGGCGAAATTGTATGGCATGAATGCTCAGTCCTAGAGGCGCGATATTATTTATAAACTATAGTCTTTTTACTCATGTTGTGAGTTTTTTTGCAGAAATTTACTTGTATTGAGATGTAAGTTTTTTGTTAGCATCGTACGATTGTGTTTCTTAAGTTTTAGATAAGAATTCAGCGCTACGCTAACAAAAGATATTCTAGTCAGTGGATTTATGCGTGAGTAACGATTTGAAAGATAATGTTAGGATGACATTTATTGATTTTGCCAAAGGGCATCTAATCGCGCCACTATTAGTGTTTGCGGCGATCATCATTGGGCTCGAATGGACTCATGCTGATATGAAAGTGGCGACTTTGTTATTTCATTGGCAGGGTGGCGTTGACTCTTGGCCATTAAGAGGCCATTGGCTGACTGAAAATGTATTGCACGTTGCTGGGCGTAACTTTGTTATCTTGCTGGCGGTGAGCGTTGTAGTCGGCATTGCCTTTAGTTTTCGAAGTGACAGGATTAAGCCGTACCGCAAAGGTTTGATTTATTTATTTTGTAGCGTATTGGCGAGTGTGTTGCTGGTACGCATTGGCAAGAGCGTTACTCACATGACTTGCCCGTGGGATGTGATTGAGTTTGGCGGCCATATGCTGCATTCATCCCTGTTTGCCCGTTTACCTGAAGGCGCTGAATTTGGTCAATGTTTCCCTGGCGGCCATGCAAGCGGCGGGTTTGCCTGGGTTGCCTTATATTACGTGCTGCGTGAGTATCGTCCGCATTTAGCTAAGTTTGGTTTGATTTTTGGGGTGGGTTTGGGACTCGTGTTTGGTATCGGCCAAGAGTTACGTGGCGCCCATTTTTTGAGCCATGACTTATGGAGTTTAGCCATAGCATGGACGTCGGCGAGCCTACTTTACTATGGTTTTTTCCTGCGTCCAGCGGGGTTAAAAAAAGCTAAATTTGCCGATGTTAGCCAAAGGGTAAACGTTAAATCCACTGCTGGATTGCCGCAAAAATAGCGGACTGTGGAACTGACTAATCTATACCACTAAATCTATACCACTAATTTATGCTATTAATTTAAAGCTACTAACCTATAGGATTAACCTAAGCACTGAGTCCAATTGGGCTCAGTGTTTTTTTATGGCTTAGAATCTCAATTCGAAGCGCATATCGGGTCTGCGTAGGCGAGATCTTTCATCTAACAGTTGGTTCTTCTCATTGAGTAGGCTGTTTTTCTGTTTCAATAAGTCGGCCTTATCGGTGAGATTATTGATCTTGCCATCAAGACTGCTTATCTCTCTATCGATGGCATTTAAACGATCGGCTATTTCAGATAAGCGTTTGTTCGTTAGATATTGTTGATGGCCCTGATTATAACGTTCAACGAAGGTGTTATTGCTGCAAACCCCATAATAGCTTTCTCCCGCTAAGCCCACGCGGTAGCCATTTTCGGGAAGACAGTAACTGGCTAACCCTTGCTGGTATCCTTGTTTCCACTGTGCGGTATCGACGCTGAGATTAAATTCTCGGCAATCTTTTTGATATTGATTCAATTGCCCTGCGCTCGTCCCACGGTTGCCATCGGCCAGTCCTAGGGCAAACCAATCACTATTGGCGCATTCTTCAATCGATAAGCTGCTGCATTGAGTGAGCGATAGGACCGAAAGGGCGAGGAAAAGGCTGGGATAATGCATGGACAAGTTCTCTATATGTTGTGGCGTTTAGGATAAAGGCTCTTCTGGGGGAGATCTAGTTTTATATACCGCCGATGATTCTGTCTTAGATGCGCTTTTTTGGGCAAAATCCATCACAGTTTAACGGATGGATGCATGATAACCGGCTGATATTATGTTAGTTTGCGATTAACACTTTCATGTCTGCTTTGGGGTTAGCTATGATTTCACCCGTTTCATCGGCGCATTCTGCTTCATTACCGACGGCCAAATCGGTTCATCAACCCCGCGAGATTGCAGAGCCAAGTGGACTAAAATCCTTTACCTATGGCGCTTTAGGCTTGGCTGCTCCCAAAGCTGAGCCCAGTTCCGATGTTGCTGCGACGAGCAAACCACTATTGCCAGCTCCCGATGATGCCGCCCCTAATGACACTCGCGATTCGAACGATACTTATTATAGCGCTGGGCAAATATTGAAAGCCGCAGCGACTGTGGGAAGTGTGATTGCCTTATTTGTGTGAGTTAAGTTTTTACGTAAACCTAGCTCGGATATCTATTTGAGCGGTCTTGAATTTGAATGTTCGCAGCAGGATCGAGGCTGTGGTTTTACCTCTTGCTTTATACAGGTTGGCGGAAAAGAATATTCTTTTAGTTTAAGCTTCATTTTCAGTCTCTTTCTTTGCCAAAGTCCTCAGTAAATCTGGTATTGTGTTTAACACGCAAGTGCATTAGTTTTTACTTAAAATTCGTTTAATAATCCTGAACTATATTCATCAAACTTCCGCTGGAGACCGCTTTTGTATGAAGATTTGCCCGCAGTATTCCATATCATGCCTAAGTAAGGTATAAGGGCGCTATGAAAACTCCGAAACGAATCCAACCCCTGGTTGATGAAGGACTGGTCGATGAGGTCATTAGCCAGTTAATGAGCGGTAAAGAAGCGACTGTGTACGTTGTACGCAGTGGTGATGATATCCGCTGTGCCAAAGTCTATAAAGAAGCGGACAAGCGCAGTTTTAAGCAAGCTGTGTTGTATCAAGAAGGCCGAAAAGTCCGCAATAGCCGTCGTGCGCGTGCGATGGAAAAAGGGTCTAAATTTGGCCGCGATCAGCAGGAAGAAGCTTGGCAAAATGCCGAGGTTGAAGCGCTTTATCGTTTAGCAAATGCAGGTGTGCGTGTACCAACACCCTATGGTTGTTTCGATGGCGTGTTGCTGATGGAGTTAGTGACGGATGCTGATGGACATGTGGCGCCGAGATTAAACGATGTCAGTATGTCGGCCGAAAAAGCCCTGAAAGATCATGCGTTGGTGATGACCTATGTCAAACGTATGCTTTGTGCTGGGTTAGTGCACGGTGACTTGTCTGAGTTTAACGTGCTAGTCGATAGCGAAGGGCCTGTGATTATTGACTTGCCTCAAGCTGTCGATGCCGCTGCGAATAACCATGCCAAATGGATGTTAGCGCGTGATGTGAATAATATGACCCAATACTATGGCCTGTATGCTCCTGAGCTGTTGAAAACACAATACGCCAAAGAGATTTGGGCCCTGTTTGAAGCGGGTGAGTTAAAACCTGAAACGCCATTAACCGGTGAGTTTACCGAAGTGTTGGTCGAAGCCGACGTCAGTGCCGTGTTAGAGGAAATTCAAGCGGCCTTTGAAGAGGCGCAAGAGCGTAAACAAAGAATCCAAGAGGCAAACGAAGAAGACTATTAATCGTCAGTCATTGTTTTCGCCCATAAAAAAGACGCTCAAAGTAGCGTCTTTTTTATGCTAAAAATTAAGTGTCACTATTATTTTTATTGTTGATTTTATTATTGTTATTTAATTTTTGGCGTTAGCCAATCCTTGGCTTAATCCCCAATAGAAGCTGGAGCCATCCTTGTTGCTACAAACAAGCTAGCAATCATAGAACTGTGAATAAAATGACAAGACCAGAGAGAGAAATATGTTCATGACTTGGGGGAGCACAATTCACATATTTGATCTTGGGGGAGATAACTCCCTCCCCAGTCTTGCCGAAACTTTTGCATTGTCCCTATTCGTTTGTTGCTGTTAATACTCTTTCCCAATCTTCGTTGGGTCTATCAATTTGGACGACAAGGCCGGACTAAAAAGGGCGCTGTTATTATTGTTGTTAGCACATCTTTTACATCGTTAGCGTTATCAGCAGGGCGATATGCAATCTCGTCCGGCCTTGTCTATTCGGGCACGTTTAGTTTGTTGTACAGGCACTCAATTGCCATGCAGCGCTTAACCTATGGTGCGTAGCTCGTTATTGAGCTGTTTAATTCTTTTCTGCAGTTGGGCAATCTCGCTCATTAATGCGCATTCTCTTTGCTGGGGTTGTAGATCGCTTTCCCGAACCCATTGGTAGACTGCCTTGGCAGATAGACCGTATTGACGTGCAACATCCGATAGTAAGCGACCTTGCACTTTAACCTCGGTGATAACATGTAGCTTGAGACTATTTTCTGAGATTCCCATGAGCGTTCCCTCTTTTACTTACTGCTTTCTAACTAAAATATGAGCGTTTGTGTTGCCTGTTATTGAGGATATTGACGCTGTTCTAAATCCCACTGACTCAGGCCTAGGTGGCGCAGACAGATCCATTCGTGGCGACATAGTGCGATAAAGTTCATGACTGTTTTCATACTTCCTCCTTCATGACCCTAAATACTCGAGTGCATTTTCTGTCTCGATAGGTCCATTTAATTTGGATTAATCCTGTTGAAGTCGACTTGAGTTTTCGGCGATTTCTACCGCGTCTGACTGTCTACTCACTTAGTAGTATGTAAAATTCGTGCCAATATTCTAATTTTTATTTTATTCATTAAAATCATTGTGTTGTATATTCGATTAAAACAGCGTGATTTTTTAGTGCTGCCAAAAACAGTGCAAGACGCACTATTTCGGTGCCATCGGCTTGATATGGTACAGGGCTGTCTAAGGCACGATCGCAACCCGAAATCTGTATCTTTGCTGACTACAATCTGGATTAGCAGAATTGAATATGGATAAAGGATTGTCTCGAGCGTAATTGTCTATATACCCAAGCTACCTGAAGATACGAGTTTCAGAGCGCCTAGGGTGCTTCAATTCAAGGCGCATCAATGACAGAATGTCGGCCACCTTTTGAATTGATGAAACACGGAAGTGGAGTGCCCTAGGCGCTCCGTCCCGGCGGGTTTTAACGCACTTTATGCTGCGTTGGTTATTTTTAACTTAGTCCACTAGGTCCGCAAATAACCGCCTTGCCTAAAGTGCGTTAAACTCCCGCTGAATCCTGCATCTTCAGGTTGTTTGGGTATATACTGCCTGCCTTGTGGCAATCCCTAGGTCATTCGTATTATTTAGTGTGAAGTGATATTTCTTGCCCTTTGAGCAGTATTCACAGTCATCAATCATATAAAGAGGTTATAAATGATGAAGTGTTTTCAGGCAGCGCAATCTAAACCATCCCTGTTAGCCATAGTGGTATTAACGACCGCGTTAGTTGCATCGGGTTGTACAACAATCAATCCTTATTCAAACGAAGAGCAAACCGCTAAAGCGACCAGTGGCGCATTGATTGGTGCTGTTGCAGGGGCTGCCATTGGCGTCGTCTCTTCGAGTAAAAGCGACCGTGGTAAAGGTGCGTTAATTGGTGCGGCATCAGGCGCTGCAGTCGGTGGTGGTATTGGTTATTACATGGATGTGCAAGAAACCAAATTACGCCAACAACTTGCTTCAACTGGCGTGAGTGTAACCCGTAGCGGTGATAACATCATTTTGAACATGCCTAATGAAGTCACCTTCGGCGTAGATCAAACCGAGTTAAGTGACGGCGCTAAACGCGTGTTGAACTCAGTGGCGCTTGTGGCCAAGGAATACAGCAAAACGCAGCTTAACGTATTAGGTTATACCGACAGCAGTGGCTCAGACTCGTACAATTTACGTCTGTCACAAGTGCGTGCGGGCGAAGTGGGTAATTACTTGATGAGCAAAGGCGTCGCCTCTGCCCGTGTAAAATCAAAAGGCATGGGTGAAGCGAGTCCAATTGCATCGAATGCCAATGCCAATGGCCGCGCCCAAAACCGCCGTGTTGAGATTGTATTAACGCCGACGGGTCAGTAGTTCAGCATTATCCGTTTTACAAAAGTCGCCTGAGGGCGACTTTTTTGTGTCCGTGTTCGGGATATTTAGCCATGAGTGCCTCGCGGATTTTAGCTAGACAATTTGTCCTTGCTAACCTGTGTTATGGGTGATCTACACCACAATCACATCACAGCGGTTTGCCTTGGGATGAGTTCAGCTTGATCCCTTTATCGATTTCACGTTCTGTATGGGGATAAGTCACCAAAATGACTTTTAGCGCCCAGAGGAGAATATGATTATGATAAGCAAACACCTGTTAGTCGCCTTGAGTTTAAGCCCTGCCATCATGGTGGCTGCTGTACAAGGAATACCGATGAAAGCCGAAGTGACCACGGGCGCTGCGCCGATAGAATTGCGCGCCGCTGGCAGCTTAAAAACTGCGATGAACGATATTATTGCCGCTTATCAAGCACAGTCGCACACGAGTGTTACTGCGCAATATGCACCCTCAGGTTTATTGTTGAAACGCATTCAAGAGGGCGAGAAAGTCGATATTTTTGCCTCGGCCAACATGAAACATCCGCAGGCGTTAGTGGATGCGGGTCAGGGTAAAGCAGTGCAAATGTTTGCCCGTAATCAACTCTGCGCGGTTGCCCAAGATAATGTCCAAGTGACGAGCGCAACGCTACTCGATACCTTGTTAGATCCTAAGGTCAAAGTTGGCACTTCAACCCCGAAAGCCGATCCGGCGGGGGACTATGCCTGGGCCGTTTTTGCTAAGGCAGAAGCGGTAAAACCCAATGCGAAAGTCGCATTAGAGACCAAGGCATTGCAACTGACGGGCGGCCCTGAGAGTGCTAAACCGCCTAAAGATCGCAATCCTTATGGCTGGGTGATGGAAAACAAACAAGCGGATATCTTTTTAACCTATTGCACTAATGCTGTGCTAGCTAAACAAGAAGTGCCGAGTCTACAAATCATTGACTTACCGCAGGAGCTCGCCGTGGGGGCCGACTATGGTTTACTGGTTTTACAAGGCGCTAATACTGCCGCTAAGCCATTAGCTGAGTTTATTCTATCGACAAAAGGCCAAGCGATTCTGAGCAGTTATGGTTTTCAACCTCCGGCAAAATAGCCTTATTTAGTTTTTCAGCGAGATAAAAAAACGGCATCCTTTTTGGTGCCGTTTTTGTTATCAACTCAAACTGTAAAAGCGTTAAAGAATTAGTGCGTTAGTGCATCAGGTAGAGCGTGGCTAATCCGAGGAAGGCGAACAGACCAACCACGTCAGTGACTGTGGTTAGCACCATGCCGCCCGCGAGGGCAGGATCGATTTTAAGGCGTTTTAAAATCAATGGAATACTCGCACCTGCAAGACCTGCCACTGTCATATTGATCAGCATGGCGCTACCAATTAAGCCCGCCAGTGCCATATCATCCTTCCACAGCAATACGGCAATAAACACCAAAATCGACCACATTAAGCCATTTAGAAAGCCAATCGATAATTCTTTACCAATAAGCCAACGGGCGTTGCTTTGGCCTATATGGCCTAAGGCAATACCGCGGATCACGAGCGCTAAGGTTTGATTACCGGCCACACCGCCCATGCTAGGGACAATTGTCATCAAGATAGCGATGGTAGCAAATTGCTCGATAGTGCCTTCAAACATATTGCTGACAGAGGAGGCGAGCAGTGCAGCGAACAAGTTAATCGTGAGCCAGAGTGAGCGACGTAGGGTACTTTTTAGCACTGGGCCAAAAGTATCCTCGTCATCGTCCATCCCCGCCATCCCCATCATGGAATGCTCGGCGTCTTCGCGGATAACATCGACCACGTCATCGATTGTGATCCGTCCTAGCAGCTTGCCATCGCTGTCAACGACGGGAGCTGATACCCAGTCATTGCGTTCGAATTTCTGCGCCACTTCACTGTCGGACATGCTCACCGGAATACTTTGGATATCGGGGTCCATGATGTTGCGAATTGTGGTGCTTGGCGCGCAAGTCAGCAGATCTGCCAGCCTGACACCGCCGAGCACTTTGTCCTGTTTATCGACCACATATAAGGTATCTGTGGTGTCGGGCAGGTTGCCCCTTTGACGAAGATAGCGTAGCACCACATCGATATTCACATCGGGTCTTAGGGTGACTGTATCTGTGTTCATCAAGCTGCCGGCGGTCTCATCGGGATAGGATAAAGCCTGTTCTACCCGCTGGCGGTTTTGTTCTGTCATCGACTGCAGCACTTGCTTGTAAACGGCGTCGGGAAGACTTCGCAGAATATAGGCCAGATCATCGGTGTCCATGCTCGCCGTCGCTTTCGCAACCCGCTCAGGACTCATGCTGCGGATCAGCGGATCTTTGAGTTCCTCGCTTAACTCGTCGAGTATGTCGCCTATTTGTTCCTGATCGATAAGCTGCCACAGCACTTGTCTAGCGCTGGGGGGGGAGGATTCTAAGATCAGCGCGATATCGGAGGCGGCCATTTTTTGCAGCATGTTACGCACGTGCACAAACATGCCACTGCTAAGCGCTTGATTTAACTGGTCGAGACTATGTCCGGTGTGATCGTTTTCTGAGTTATCTACGGGCATTTGTCCTCCATAGTTGTCCGCCACTGTGCGGCAAATTGGTTCGAGAGTGCGCTGCTTGGCGCAGGGCTGAGACTTAGCGGTGACTTCGCGATAGTTATGCTTCAGTCACAGATAGAGAGCTCTGGCATAGATCATGCGTTTTACGCATAGATTAAGGCGGCTAAGACTAAGGTGAGTCAGCGGTAATGCTCGCTAGTGTAATCGCCTATGGTTCGTGTCGTCGAGCGACAAATGTGTCGCCAAGCTTTTGAAACGAGATGTGAACTGCACAAATCAGCAGTGCTAAATGTGAGGTGTACTAATCTGAGTGCCTGTGTGGAACGCTGAGTATGAAATCAAACTAACAGGCTTCGTCAAACTTAGCGTCGATTAAGGCACAAATGGCATCCAAAGCGGGTTCAGCATCTGGGCCTTCGGCGATAAGTTTAATGGTTTTACCCATGCCAGTCTCAAGCATCAATAAGCCGAGCACGCTGGCTGCGGATGCCTGTTTATCGCCTTGTATTAAGGTGATGGTCGCATCAAACTCGGATGCCAGTACCACCAACTTAGTGGCGGCACGGGCATGTAATCCCAGTTTGTTACAGATGGTGATCTGACGTTCAAGCTTTGGCATTATTCAGCTCTCGATGGCGGGCATAAACTTTATGTTTACCGTTACTAAAGCGTTTAGCCAATTGCTCTGCGACGTAAACCGATCTGTGTTGTCCACCGGTGCAGCCAATCGCCACAGTTAAATAACTGCGATTGTTGCGTTCGAGATGCGGCAGCCAAGTTTCCAGTAAATTTTCGATTTGCCAGATGAACTTATTCACGAGTGGTTGACGATTTAAGAACTCAGCCACGGGTTCATCTAAGCCAGTCAATGGACGCAGCGCCAGTTCCCAGTGTGGGTTAGGCAGGAAGCGCACATCGAACATAAAGTCGGCTTCGGTTGGCATACCGTGCTTAAAGCCAAAGGACTCGAAGTTAATCACTAACTCTTTATCGACGCTGCCGAGCAGAATTTGTCTCACTTGATCGCTTAAATCATAGATATTCAGATTCGACGTATCTATGTAGTGATCGACCAGTTTTGACATAGGCTCGAGCAGCTTCCCTTCCAGCTTTATCGCTTCTTGCAAAGAGACTTGGCTCTTCGACAAAGGATGCAAACGGCGGGTTTCGCTGTAACGCTTGAGCAGAATTTTATCGCTGGAGTTAAGGAAGAAGCTGGTTAACTCAGTATCAGGAGGCAGGCTCGCGAGTTGCTTCACTAAGACTTTATCCTGCTCAGGCATATTACGCACGTCGACACTGATGGCGACGAGATCGTTACTGCCTTTGAGTTGCTCAAGCAAAGTGCCGATTAAGGGCAAGGGAAGGTTATCGACACAATAATAGCCGAGATCTTCGAGTACCCTTAGGGCGACAGATTTGCCTGAGCCTGAGCGGCCCGACACTATGACCAGTTTCATCCAGTGATTACCTGATAGAGTTCCGTTTCATCATGCGTCTTGCGTAATTGCTTTAATATTTGCTTGTCGCTCAGCTTTTCGGCCATGCAAGACAAGGTACTTAAGTGTTGCTGACATTGGTCAGCAGGCACCAGTAGTGCAAATAAAATATCAACAGGTTGCTTATCGATAGCATCGAATGCTATCGGCTCTTCACACTTAATGAGTATGGCAATGGGCTGATCTATATCGGCTAGTCGACCATGTGGAATGGCGATGCCGTTACCTATACCTGTGCTCCCCATCTTTTCGCGCGCCACTAGGCTTTCGAATATCTCTTGAGATGAGAGGGTCGGGTACTGGGCAGCGACTAAGTCGCTGATGAGTTCCAGTACCTTTTTCTTGCTGCCCGGAGTGGCGCAGGTAGTGCACTCCGGCCGCAGTATGGTACAAAGTTCCATTATTAGTGTTTTGTTAACTTCTCTTTGTGTTTAATAACCTGACGATCAAGCTTGTCAATCAGGGCGTCTATAGCGGCATACATGTCAGCATGCTCTGAAGTAGCAAAAACTTCACCACCGATAAGATTTATTCTCGCTTCGGCAATCTGTTGCATTTTCTCGACATTGAGCACAACGTGCACATTATTGATCTGTTCGAAATGGCGTTCAAGTTTTGAAAACTTTTCTTCTACATATGCGCGTAACGATTCGGTAATTTCGACATGGTGTCCACTCAGGTTTATTTGCATAGAAACGTCCTCCGATATCCACTGTAGGTTATAAACTTTTACGCTGATTAGAAGGCGGAATGAGCATAGCCTCTCGGTACTTCGCAATGGTTCTGCGGGCTACGTTGATCCCTTGTTCTGCCAGAAGTTGTGCCATCTTACTGTCGCTCAATGGTTTTTTCTGGTTTTCCGCTGCAACCAGTTTCTTAATGAAGGCTCTGATTGCTGTGGATGAGCACTCCCCACCATCGTCAGTACCGACGTGGCTAGAGAAGAAGTATTTTAGTTCAAAAAGTCCCTTAGGGGTATGCATGTATTTCTGTGTCGTCACCCGTGAGATGGTCGACTCATGCATTTCTACCGCTTCGGCAATATCGTTAAGCACCATAGGTTTCATGGCTTCTTCACCGTATTCGAAGAAACCTTGCTGATATTGCACTATGCAATTCGCAACTTTAAGTAAAGTGTCGTTACGGCTTTCTAGGCTTTTGATAAACCATTTAGCCTCTTGCAGATGGCCACGAATAAACTGGCTATCGGCTTGGTTTTTAGTACTGCGCGCCATCGATGCATAATGTTGATTTACATTGATTTTTGGCATGCAGTCTGGGTTAAGTTCAACCACCCAGCGGCCATTCTTCTTCGACACAGACACATCTGGGATGACGTATTCGTCATCGTTGGGCGTAATCAATAAACCTGGGCGGGGATTGAGGGTTTGGATAAGCGCGATGCCGTCCCTTAATTCATCCTCTTTTAATTTAGTCTTACGCATCAACAATCTAAAATCGCGGGCGGCGATCAGATCTAAATGATCTTTGATCAACATGCGGGCATTTTCTAGATGGGGAGTGTCAGCGGCGAAATGCGACAGTTGGATCAGCAGGCACTCGCTTAAATCGCGGGCGGCCACACCAATGGGATCAAAATGTTGAATGCGCTTGAGTACGGCTTCGACTTCGTCGAGTTCGACCTCAGGATTACCCATAGCTTCGAGGATTTCATCAGTGCTTTGGGTGAGATAGCCCTGATCGTCGATGGCATCAATAATGGCGGTAGCAATGGCTAAATCGGTTTCAGAAAACGGCGTGAGGTTTTTTTGCCATTCTAAGTGCTCATACAAGCCTTCACTGGTCTCACCTTGGAAGGGCATATCATCTTCACGACTGCCACCGGGGCCAGAATTAGGGGAGGCGGTGAACACTTCATCCCAGGTGGTGTCCATGGGGAGTTCGTCGGGCATGGATTCTTTGGTTAAGGACTCTGCCGTGTCTATGGTGGAGCTGTCTTTCTCTGGCGGCAGAGTGCTCGATTCACTGAAATCCGTATCGGAAAGCGTTTGGTTTACAGGGTCTTTAGTGGCGTCGAATTGATCCTCTTCCAGCTCGAGAAGGGGATTAGAATCTAAGGCTTGCTGGATCTCTTGCTGCAGTTCTAATGACGACAGTTGCAACAGACGAATGGCCTGTTGTAATTGTGGCGTCATGGTTAACTGTTGACCCAGTTTGAGCTGGAGTGACGCTTTCATGTTACCGCTGATCCCTACGTTATTATTGTTGGATGAGGTCGCTTGTTATCATCTTGAGTGGAGCCCAATGCTGGCACAAATTGCCTTCATTGGCTCCGCTTGATTAACTATAGCCTGAATTGTTCACCTAAGTACACAGCCCTAACTTGCTGATTGTCTAAGATCTCTGCAGGTGTTCCTTCGGCAATCAGGTTTCCGTGACTCACAATATAGGCATGTTCACACACATCTAATGTCTCGCGGACATTGTGGTCTGTGATCAACACGCCAAGGCCACGACTTTTGAGCTGTTCGATAATCTTTTTGATGTCGATAACTGAAATAGGATCGACACCCGCAAAGGGTTCATCGAGCAAAATGAACTTAGGATTTGCTGCTAACGCCCGTGCAATTTCGACACGGCGACGTTCGCCCCCCGACAATGACATGCCTTGGCTGTCACGGATGTGGGTGATGTGGAATTCTTCGAGCAGATGCTCGAGTTGTTCTTCCCTTTGCTCTTTCTTCAATTCTTTGCGCGTTTGCAGTACGGCCATGATGTTGTCATGGACGGTCAGCTTACGGAAGATACTGGCTTCCTGCGGCAAGTAACCTATGCCTTTGCGGGCGCGCAGGTGCATAGGATCTGCGGTTAAATCATCATCGTCGATAAAGATGTGGCCTTTATCGCTTTTAACCAGACCGACGACCATGTAAAAGGTGGTGGTTTTACCCGCACCGTTTGGGCCGAGTAGGCCAACGACCTGACCGGTTTTTACCGTCAGACTGACGTCTTTAACCACTTGGCGACTCTTATAACTCTTCGCCAGATTTTGTGCTCTTAGGGTGATTTGGGTCATTTAGAGTCCTGCTTTTTCACAGGTTTATCCGCTGGCGCGTCTGGTTTGGCATCATCTTGATAGCTTTCTGGCTGAATAATAGTGATCACGCGATCGTCACCACTACCTGTGCTTTCTGCAATCAATTTTTGCTGGATGATGTTATAGCGGATCACATTACCCGTCACTTGGCTACCTGCTTGATCTAACGAAGCTTGGCCTTTCAGTGTCAGGGTGCGGCTCGCCATATCGTAACGAATTTCTTTCGCGCTCGCCGAGGCTGGACGGCCATCGTCTAATACTTGGCTGTACGTCGCAGGGTTACCTGTGGCCACTAAAATTTTGCTATTTTCACCTTCGGCAGAAAATGCACGCAGTTGATCTGCATGGATTTTAATCGAACCTTGGGTGACTTCAACCGGACCAAAGAAGATGATCTGGTTGTTCTTGATATCTGCCGTTTGGCTCACAGCCTTGATTTTGACTTCCTGTTTCAGGTCGTCGACTTTAGCAAAGGCGCTCATGCTCATTATTAGCATTAGGCTGGCAAGTAATACGTTATTTTGCTTCATATGTTCCTACTACCTGACTGGTCAATTGCACTTCTTGCGCGTTGAGGTCGGCATAAAGGCCTTGGCCTTGAATATTAAAATCTTTCCCTGTGACGTAAATGGTGCGGTCAGAGGTCATTATCATCGTATTGAGATCGAGTTCCAGATAACTGGTGGACAAGGTCTGGATCGGTTCTTCTGGGCTAATGGCATCAATAATAACATTGTTTTCTAATACAACCTTGCCCGTTTCCTTGTTTAGCTTGCCCTGATCTGCTCTGAGTTGCCATTGTGCTTTACCTTGGTCTGGATAAACAAGATAAACAGGTTGAGTAAAGTAAGTTTGATTCGTTGAATCATAATGTTCCATGTGTTTCGCCGTCACACGGCTATTGACTAGCCCGTGTTCATTGAACTCAACACTGCGCAGATCTTCAACGATGAAATCTGGGGTATTTTGATCTTTTACTCTGTTATCGGTATCACCGCTGTGTTTGTTCTGCACTTGCCAATAAAGCACTAATGCCGTTCCAAAAAAAGCGATAATCGCGAGTGTCACACGACTCATATACTCATTCCATGGGCCGAAGTGAATTTATTTTGACTGAGTAGCAATAGATCTGTGAGTTCACGCAAGGCACCGTGGCCGCCATTGAGCGTAGTCACAAAGTGGGCGTGCTGACGAACATAGGGATGACCATCGGCTACGCTGACTGCTAAACCGACGACATTCATCACTGGCAGATCGACAATATCATCACCGATATAAGCCACTTCTTCTGGGGTAACGCCATAGAGTGCGAGCAATGCTTCATAGGGCTCGAACTTATTGTCTACGCCTTGGTAGATATGGGTTACGCCAAGCGCCGTCATACGGTTTTCAACGATTTTGGATTGACGTCCAGTGATCACCGCAAGATTAAAACCGCTGGTGAGTATCGAGCGCACGCCATAGCCGTCGCGGGTGTGGAAGGCTTTTAGCTCTTCGCCGCTATTGCTTAAGTAGATACGGCCGTCGGAAAACACTCCATCGACGTCACAAATCAACAGTTTAATCTTTTGCGCGCGTTGCCACACATCATCACTGATTGGGCCGTAAAATCCTTGCTGTGGCATTAAATGACTCCTGCTTTAACCATGTCTAGCATGTTAAGAGCGCCGATAGGATGGCGGTCTTTATCGATAACAATTAATCCGTTGATGTTTTTTGAGTCCATCACTTGCAGCGCTTGGGCGGCCAACACACCGTCTGTGATGGTCACGCAGTTACGGGTCATCACATCGGCGATGGGCGTTGTACGCAGATTCACTTCGGCATCGATAACGCGGCGTAAATCACCATCGGTGAAGATACCGACCAGTTTGCGCTGATCATCAATAATTGCCGTCATGCCTAAGCCTTTCTTGGAAATTTCGTACAGGGCTTCTGTGATGCAAATATCGTGGTTAACGAGCGGTAAGTCATCACCGCTGTGCATCACATCGCAGACTTTTAACAATAACTTGCGTCCTAAAGCACCGCCAGGATGGGACATTGCAAAATCATCACGGGTAAAGCCTTTGGCTTGTAGCAGCGCAATGGCAATGGCATCGCCCATCACTAAGGTCGCTGTGGTGCTTGATGTTGGGGCGAGTCCCAGTGGGCAAGCCTCTTCTGGCACTTCAATACATAAATGCACTTTAGCTAAGCGCGCCATGTTCGATTCGGGTTTACCTGTTACCGCAATAACGGGTACGCCCATACGTTGGATGACGGGCATTAAGGTGAGGATTTCGCTCGACTCACCGGAATTTGAAATCGCTAAAATCACATCGTTATCGGCTAATACACCGAGATCACCGTGGCTGGCTTCACCCGGATGCACAAAAAATGCGGGCGTTCCTGTGCTGGCGAGGGTGGCAGAAATCTTATTGCCGATATGGCCCGACTTGCCCATTCCCATGACAATCACTTTGCCTGTGCAGTTAAGGATCAACTCGCAAGCTTCTGCAAATTCAGCCGAATCAACATATTGATAAAGATTGTCTAGGGCTGACTTTTCAATGTCGATAACTTTACAGCCCCATTGGCGCAGTTGTGATTTGTCTACCATGTCTATCTCTCTTTTTGCATTGTCTTTGTCGCCCCATTGATGGGATTGGAATAGCACAATTTGGTACGCGATAAAGATGATATGTAATAGGCTTTCTGCCAAGTTTTAGTTTGTTTTCAGACGATTTAGCTTATGTCTTGTTGTGGTGAATTCCCTAAAACAACAAAACAATTGCGGCAGGCTAGAGCGATTGATCCGACTCGTCAAGTTCAGCTGCGGCAGCTATGCATGCACAATACCCTGTTTAGCGGTATAAGGTCTTGAGCAATATCATCGTCTTTGTCGTTTATTTCAATGGATTTATCCCGTATCGCGGCGGGTCTTACCGCACGGGATGCCTCTATTTCACACTCGTATATCGACGCATCGCACCTAAAAGTGGACGAAGAGCGAGCTAAGTGCGAACGAATTAGCCAATATCGCCAATTCTGCAACTAGGTTGAAAACATTAAATAACATTTTACTTGTGCAGAGTGAAAACTTAGGGCGCATTTTCGCTGTAAATGAGGCAAATTGAAAGTATCGCAGGGCGATAGTGTCGATTCGGTTGTAGGTTAAAGCGCAATTACGTACAATTTGCGGCTCTTCGATTGGTCAGTCTAGGAAGACTAGGATCACCTCTTTGCAAATGTCGGAATCAAGCATGACTCAAGAACAAACGCCGTTGGTTGAGATCCGTAATTTGGGGTTTAGCCGCGGTCAGCGTGTGATATATGAAGATATTAGCCTGTCCATTCCAAGGGGTAAGGTGACGGCGATCATGGGGCCGAGCGGCATAGGCAAAACGACCCTGTTAAAGTTGATCGGCGGCCAATTAACGCCTGACCACGGACAAGTGCTATTTGATGGCCACGATATCCATGGCGTGAGTCGCAATGAATTATTTAGTCTGCGTAAGCGGATGAGCATGTTGTTTCAGAGCGGCGCGCTGTTTACTGACATTAATGTGTTCGATAACGTGGCGTTTGCGCTGCGCGAACATTCAGGTCTGCCAGAAGACATTATTCGCACTATCGTGCTGATGAAGCTTGAAGCCGTAGGTTTACGTGGTGCCGCTCAGATGATGCCAAGTGAGTTATCCGGTGGTATGCAACGCCGCGCGGCATTGGCTAGAGCCATCGCGCTTGAGCCTGAAATGGTGATGTACGATGAACCTTTTGCCGGCCAAGATCCTATCTCTATGGGCGTGTTAGTGAAGCTTATTCGTGAGTTATCCGATGCGCTGAATCTGACCTCCATTGTGGTCTCCCACGATGTGGATGAAGTCCTCGGTATTGCCGATTATGTATATGTGGTGGCCGACAAAAAAGTCATCGCCCACGGCACGCCAGAAGAATTGAAGTACGCCGACAATCCGCAGCTGAAACAGTTTATTCAAGGCGCGCCGGATGGCCCTGTACCGTTCCATTATCCGGCGAATGATTACCAACAAGAATTAATGGCAAAAGGAGTTGGCAAGTGAAGTTAATAGACAGTATTGCCGACTTGGGCCGTAGCGCGATTGAGTTAGTGCTCGGTTTTGGCCGCGCAGGGCTCATGTTGTGGGGGGCGATTTTTCGCTGGCCACGGGTGCGCAAAGGTTTTCCACTATTAGTACGCCAGATTTATGTGGTCGGCGTGCAATCTATGGTGATTATTTTAGTCTCAGGGCTTTTTATCGGCATGGTGTTGGCGCTGCAAGGCTACAACATCTTAGTTGGCTTCGGCACCG
Source organism: Shewanella sp. N2AIL (assembly GCF_022690845.1). Taxonomy (NCBI): domain Bacteria; kingdom Pseudomonadati; phylum Pseudomonadota; class Gammaproteobacteria; order Alteromonadales; family Shewanellaceae; genus Shewanella; species Shewanella sp. N2AIL. Next base: position 95,078 of record NZ_JALBYT010000011.1, read on the forward strand.
AAGAAAGCTTAGGCCCTATGGTGGCGCTCAGTTTACTGCGTGAGTTAGGGCCCGTGGTTACCGCACTTTTGTTTGCGGGACGTGCGGGTTCAGCCTTAACCGCTGAAATTGGTTTAATGAAAAGTACCGAGCAGCTCTCGAGTTTAGAGATGATGGCTATCGACCCATTAAGGCAGATTATTGCACCGCGCTTTTGGGCTGGGGTGATCAGTATGCCATTGCTGGCGTTAATGTTTACCGCTGTGGGTATTTACGGTGGTCACATTGTCGGCGTGGAATGGAAAGGAATCGACAGCGGGGCGTTTTGGTCGATTCTGCAGGCGTCGGTCGAATGGCGTCAGGACATAGTTAACTGCCTGATCAAGAGTGGTGTGTTTGCCGTAGTGGTGACTTGGATTGCGTTATATCGCGGTTATCAAGTGATCCCAAATCCGGAAGGCATCAGCCGTGCAACGACTCAGACTGTGGTTCAGTCGAGCCTCGCTGTATTGGCATTAGATTTTTTACTGACAGCCCTGATGTTTGGCCGCTAACGGAACACTGCGGATTTCGACACAGGTAAGATGGATTAACAGAGTGGTAGCTGAACATGTTGACACGAAAAATTGAATTATTAGTGGGTGTGTTTCTTTTAACTGGATTGGCCGCTTTTTTGGTCTTAGTCTTTAACGTCGCCAATATTGAAGTTAAAAGCAGCGATAGCACTTATACCATAAAAGCCAATTTCACCAATATTGGTGGCTTGAAGGTACGTTCGCCCGTTAAGGTCGGCGGTGTTGTGGTTGGCCGCGTCAGTGGCATTGATTTAGATCCCGTTAAGTTAGTGGCTGTGGTCACCTTAGTGATGGATAAGCGTTACGATAAATTCCCAGAAACCAGTAGTTTAGCAATTTTAACTTCGGGTTTATTGGGCGAGCAATTCTTAGGGTTAACACCGGGTTTTGTCGACGATGATGTCAGTATGCTCAAAGATGGCGATAAGATTGATGACACGCGCTCGGCATTAGTGTTGGAGGAACTGATTGGTCAGTTCTTATATAGTATGGGTTCGAAGGATAAATAGGGGTTACCGCTATGTTTAAAAACTTATCTCGTTTTTTACTGCCGTTAGTGATGGTTTTAGGGGCAACGAGCGCTGTCGCCGCCGATGTGGTGGTCGACACTAAGGACCCGTATGCCATGGTGAAAGCCGTTGCTAATAAAACCTTCGATCGTTTTCATAAAGATAAAGCGTTAATCGATGCTGACTCAGATCATTTAAAGGTGATCGTTCGTGAAGAGCTGATGCCTTATATTGATTATAAATACGCTTCTTACAAAGTCTTAGGCCAATATCTTAAGGATTCAACCGAAGATCAGCGTAATCGTTTCGTCGATGCCTTTGAAGGTTATTTAGTGTCGACCTATGCCCAAGCCTTTACTGAATATACCAATCAAAAAGTGGAATTTTCACCTGGGGTTGATTTTAGCAAAGAGAAAATGGTGGATGTGAACGTGCAGATCATAGAAGCCGGTCGTCCGCCAATCAAACTGCTGTTTAAGGCACGCCGTTTGAAAGATGACTCATGGAAGGCATTCGACTTAGTCGCCGAAGGTGTGAGCTTACTGTCTTCTAAGCAGTCTGAAATCTCGAATCTGATTCGTCAGCAGGGTATCGATCCTGTGATTAAGATGCTCGAAGATCGTACCAAAGAAAAAGTGACCATCAAGGCTAAATCAGGGAAGTCGCAGTCGTGATTGAATTTGTGCAACAAGGCACAGTTTGTCATCTCAAAGGGCGCATAACCCAAGCCGATGTCATTACACTTTGGCCACAGCGGCAACAACTGCTGGGCGAGTCTACTCAGATATTGTCTTTATCTGGGCTTGAATACAGTGATAGCGCTGGTATGGCATTTTTGCTGGCGTTAGTGCGTGAACATGGCAGCCAACTTGAATTGAGTTCTGCCTCACCACAACTTAAAAAACTCATCGATTTATATGATTTACATGCCTTCTTTACCGAAGAAGCGCATTGAGAATAGGGTAATAGATTTCATGGAATGCAGCTTAATCGAACAGATTTTACGTGATGCGTTAGGGCTTGAAGAAGTTCACGCTAGCTCGGATGGTAGCCATTATAAAGTGATCGCCGTAGGCGAATGCTTCGATGGTATGAGCCGAGTCAAACAGCAACAAGCCATTTATGCACCGTTGACGGCACACATTGCCAGCGGTGAATTACATGCATTAACGATCAAAACTTTCACGCCGACTCAATGGAAACGCGAAAAAGTTTTCAACATGCCTAGCTAGTGAGGAAAAGTGGATAAACTAACAATTCAGGCAAGCCCCCCGCTTGCCGGTGATGTGATCATTTCAGGTGCTAAAAATGCGGCTCTGCCTATTCTGATGGCAGGCGTATTGGCCGAAACCGATTTTGTGGTTTCTAACGTGCCGAATCTTCGCGATGTGACTACTAGCTGTAAATTATTACGCTGCCTCGGTGCTGAAGTGACTGAGCTTGGCGACGGACAGATCCGCATTTCAACCACTAATCTGAATGAGTTTTGCGCTCCCTACGATCTCGTGAAAACCATGCGCGCGTCTATCTTAATCTTAGGGCCGTTATTGGCGCGTTATGGTACCGCAGACGTGTCATTGCCAGGCGGCTGTGCCATTGGCGCAAGACCGGTTAACTTACACTTACATGGCCTCGAAATGATGGGTGCCAAGATTGAAGTGAAAGAAGGCTATATTAAAGCCCGTGTTGATGGTCGTCTTAAGGGCGCACACATTTTCATGGACATGGTCAGTGTCGGTGCAACCGAAAACTTGCTGATGGCTGCGGCGTTGGCCGATGGCGAAACCGTGATTGAAAACGCGGCGCGCGAACCTGAAGTGATCGATTTGGCCAATTGCTTGATTGCCATGGGCGCAAAAATCACCGGCGTAGGCAGTGCAACCTTGCGTATTCAAGGGGTTGAGCGTTTACAGGGCTGTAATTACCGCGTGATGCCAGACCGTATCGAAACCGGTTCGTTCCTGGTTGCTGCTGCGGTAACTCGTGGGCGTATTCGTTGCCTAAAAGCCGATCCTGCATCACTTGAGTCAGTTATCGCTAAGCTGGAAGATGCGGGTGCTAAGATCACTACAGGTGAAGATTGGATTGAGCTTGATATGCAAGGTAAACGTCCAAAGGCGGTCAATATCAAGACGGCACCTTATCCCGGTTTTCCAACGGATATGCAGGCGCAGTTTTGTGTGCTCAACGCTTTAGCGCAAGGTACGGCAACCATTACCGAGACCATCTTCGAAAACCGCTTTATGCACGTGCCAGAGCTTATTCGTATGGGCGCAACCATGGAGCTTGAAGGTAATACCTGCATCATCCAAGGGATTGAGTCCTTGAGTGGTGCTCAGGTGATGGCAACGGATTTACGTGCGTCAGCGAGTCTGGTGATTGCGGGCTTAGTGGCCGATGGTAAGACGATTGTTGATCGTATTTATCACTTAGACCGCGGTTATGAGCACATTGAGAATAAGTTCCAAGGTTTAGGCGCGCAGGTTGTGCGTACTCAGTAATGAGCTATTGAGCTAGGCCTGAGAGATTAAAATCTCGACCCATTAAAAAACCAGCTTAAAAGCTGGTTTTTTGTTGTCTGCGTACGCAATGATGGGTGCCGCTCTAGTTATCGACCACAACCTTTTCATCGATAATCACGGGCAACTCCTGTTGTTTCCCTTGGCGTATCACAGTCATCATCACTTTCTTACCCGGTGTGGTTTCAGCGATGCGGTCCATCAGCATTTCAACACCTGGCACATCTTCACCATCGTATTTAATAATCACATCCCTTGGCATTAAGAGGGCACGCGCCGCAGGGCCATTAGGATCGACACCTGTAACGAGCACACCTTTAAGGTCGGGTAGATTAAGGATCTGCGCCACCACAGGGTTAATTGGCTCGCCAGAAATCCCTAAGGCACCACGGATCACGCGGCCATTCTTAATCAACTTGCCCATAATGCTGTGGGCCAATTTAATCGGGATAGCGAAGTTAATCCCATGGCCGCCGCCTTCTTCACCCACTTGGAATGCTGCGGTATTAATACCAATAAGGCTGCCGTTGGTGTCAATCAGTGCGCCGCCCGAGTTACCGGCATTAATCGCCGCGTCGGTTTGTAAGAAGTCTAAGTAACCTGAACTTAAGCCGTTACGACCTGTGGCACTGATGATACCTTGGGTAATGGTTTGGCCCAAATTGTAGGGATTACCAATGGCGAGTACGACATCACCAACTTGAGGCGGACTGTCGAGGTTAACGGGGACAATCGGTAAGTTATCGCCTTCAATCTTGAGTACCGATAAATCGGTTTCTGGATCGAAGCCAACCACTTCAGAGGTAAATTTGCGTCCATCTTGCAGGGCGACAACAATTTCGTCGGCCTTTTTAATGACATGATAATTCGTAAGAATATAGCCTTCTTTGCTCATTATCACCCCAGAACCTAGGCCCTGTAGCGAACCCGAGTTAAGTGGGCGGTTCTGATCTATGCTGAGGCTATAAATGTTAACAACGGCAGGGGCTGCGCGGCGGACCGCCTTGGCAAAGGAGAGCTCGACTGTGTTGTTGGCTCGGGTTTGTAGCAGACTATTACCGAGGGACTGGTTATCGAAATAACGGGTTACCAATAAAAACATGGCCGCCATGATAAGACCAAAAAGGGTGGCTTTACCGAGATATAATAGTGTGTCTTTTATCGTCATGGCAGGATGGATCTTGAAAAAGGTGAGTTAGATTAACATGTTTAATCTATGTAAGCATAGGGAACCTAAGCTCCCTATGCTTATGTGTGGCAGAAAAAATGGCCTATTTAGTCGATTAACGTAGGACTAAATACAACATGCTCTTATCACGCATGATCTTCAGTGCCACCGCACCTTCTTGATCTTTTAGTTGTGCTTTAAGTGCCTTAAGATCTTTAATTGCAGTACGGTTAATACCGACAATCACATCTCCTTTTTGTAAGCCACTCATTGCCGCAGGTGAACCTTGGGCGACATCGGTGATTTCAATGCCCTTAGATGAGTTTTCTAAGGATGCACCTTGCAACATAGGATGCACGGCGCCCGCCGCAGATTCACTGGTTTGGCTTGCTTCACCTAAGGTCACCTTAACGGTTTTCTTATCGCCGTCACGGATGAGTCCTAGCTCAACCTTAGCACCCGCGCCCATAGTGGCGACTTTGGCACGCAGTTCTTGGAAGGACTTAATGCCACGGCCATCGACGCTGATAATGATATCACCCGCTTTAATACCGGCTTTCTCGGCGGCACTGTCTTTAGCGACTTCATTCACGAAGCCGCCGTGCTGGGTGTCTAAACCAAAGCCTTGGGCGAGTTGGCTATCAAGATCGCGTCCCGAAATCCCCAGTACTCCGCGGCGTACTTCACCGTGTTCGGCAATTTGTGCGACCAAGTTTTTCACCATATTGGCAGGGATCGCAAAGCCGATACCAACGTTACCACCGCCTGGTGCTACTATTGCGGTGTTAATCCCAATCAATTCCCCGTTTAAGTTAACGAGTGCACCACCCGAGTTACCACTGTTAATGGCGGCATCGGTTTGAATAAAGTTTTCCAGCATTTCTATGCCTAAACCGCTACGGCCTAAAGCACTGACAATACCTGAAGTCACGGTTTGCCCTAAACCGAAGGGGTTACCAATGGCAACGGCAAAGTCACCAACACGCAAGTCGTCAGAGTCTGATGACTTGATTGCGATAAGATTTTTTGCCTCAATTTGCAGCAATGCAATATCAGACTCTGAGTCAGTACCAATGAGTTTGGCTTTTACTTCACGACCGTCATGTAGACCAACTTGAATATCATCAGCACCGTCAATCACGTGGTTGTTAGTGACTATGTAGCCTTTTTCGGCATCAATAATAACGCCTGAGCCTAAGCCTCTAAAAGGACGTTCCTGCACTTGCTCCTGCGGCGCATTGGGGCCAAAGAAGTAACGGAAAACATCAGGTACTCTTTGTTTTGAAACATGAGTACCCGTAACGGCTACGGACACAACAGCAGGTGTCGTACGCTCAAGCATGGGCGCAAGACTTGGAATGGATTGTCCCTCAACCGTCTGTGGAATGGCGGCCTGTGAGACGACAGGCATCATAGTCAGGGTCGCGGCTAACATTGCGGCTGAAAGTACAGATAATTTTGTTTTCATCTATTCATAACTCCAAATAAGGGTTGAACGATCTGGATGTAATGCATCAGCTATTGTGCGAGTGCCAGATCAAATCTGTATCGGTACCGGCTATTTGCCTAGGTAACCATTCGGACACGCACCTAATTGAAAAAGTTCATCATATTAACAAATGTTAATTTTTTTGAGCCTATTTTATCGGCTGTTTCATGCTCGTTGCTGAGTGGAAAACTGTGGGCAAGATACGCATTTTTCAAGCCCTGAAAACAACAAGTCTTGCCGATTAAAATGACCTACAGCATAGAGGTTTATTCGTCGTTTGTATGCTGTTTAACCTTGAGGCAAAAGTCGTATTCTGCATTAATATATCCTGCGTCACATTGGCCGTGCTAATATCGTTGCAGTTTTAGTAAAGGACATAAGAGAATTAAAAAGTGCCTCAGTTAAGCCCTTGGCAGCATTATCAAAAAGATCTTACCCGTGACGGTTTTTCCCATGATCCGGCCCAAGAAATTGCCGTCAAAGCATTACAACGTGTCTATGAAGACTTAACGGCGGCGGAAGAGCCGACTTCTGTCGTGGGGAAATTGTTTAGTGCATTAGGCTTAAAATCGGCGCCGGCTTCACCTAAGGGCCTGTATCTTTGGGGCGGTGTGGGTCGCGGTAAAACCTATCTGATGGATACTTTTTTTGATGCCTTGCCTGGCGATCAAAAGCTGCGGGCTCACTTCCATCGTTTTATGCATCAGCTACATTTAGATTTAGATGAGCTGAAAGGCGTGCGCGATCCCTTGCTGGTGATTGCGAAAAAGATGGCCGCGAAATATCGCGTTATCTGCTTCGATGAATTCTTTGTCTCCGATATTACCGATGCCATGTTGTTAGGTACGCTGTTTCAAGCGCTATTTAAAGAAGGCGTTGTGCTGGTCGCTACGTCTAACATCATCCCCGACGACTTATATAAAAATGGCTTACAGCGGGCACGTTTCTTACCCGCGATTGCCTTAATTAATCAACATTGTGAAGTACTCAATGTGGATTCTGGCATCGATTATCGACTGCGCACCCTTGAGCAAGCGGAGATTTATCATCATCCGTTAGACGCACAAGCCGATGCCAATCTTATGCGTTATTTTAGCCAGTTAGCGCCTGAGTCAGAGGTGCTTACCGCCGACATCGAAATCGAAGGTCGTAGTATCAGTATTCGTCAGCAGGCGCAGGGCGTATTGTTGGCCGATTTTAGAGCGCTCTGTGATGGTCCGCGAAGTCAGCGTGACTACATGGAATTGGCGCGGATTTACCATACTGTACTGGTCAGCGGCATTGAGCAAATGGGTGCATTTCTGACCGGTGATGATATCGCCAGACGATTTTTAGCTATGGTCGATGAGTTTTACGAGCGCAATGTAAAGCTTATCGTATCGGCCCAAGTGCCACTCGAAGACATCTACGCCGATGGCTTGCTTAACTTCGAATTTAGACGTTGTCGCTCGCGTCTTATTGAGATGCAATCACACGATTATTTGAAAACAGAGCACCTGCCTTAACCCTGCGGCGCAAGAGTTTCGCTTTAACTCCCGTGTTAAATCACCACTGGCTTGCTAATCCTTAGGATGACAAGCCAGATTGGTCGATATTTTATAATTTTTATCAAAATATCAGGTGATTTTTAACTCAGCTTTGTCTATACTCCGCCACCTGCCCACGTTACTCCGCCAATTGGGCGGAAGTTGTAAGCCGAAGTCAGTGCTCGAAGGGGTGCTAAAAGGCAATTTTGTGTTGTTTGCAAATGCAGACAGCATGTGAGACAGAAAATTAACTTTGGGTTTTTGTAATAATGAAGACTTTTACTGCTACACCAGAAACCGTAACTCGTGACTGGTTCGTCGTTGATGCAGACGGCAAAACTTTAGGTCGTATCGCTACTGAAATTGCTACCCGTTTACGCGGTAAGCATAAGCCAGAATACACTCCACACGTTGATACCGGTGATTACATCATCGTTGTTAATGCTGAAAAAGTGACTGTTACTGGTAACAAAGCGAAAGGCAAAACGTACTACTCGCATTCAGGCTTCCCTGGTGGCATTAAGCAAATCAGCTTTGAAAAGCTGCAAGCGCAAAAGCCAGAAATGATCATCGAGAAAGCAGTTAAGGGTATGTTACCAAAAGGTCCTCTGGGCCGTGCCATGTTCCGTAAACTGAAAGTTTACGCTGGCGCAGAACATAACCACACTGCACAACAACCTCAAGTTCTTGATATCTAAACGGGATTAAGCAAATGGCTGCAACTCAGTACTACGGCACTGGCCGTCGCAAAACCTCTACAGCTCGCGTTTTCGCTAAAGCAGGTAGTGGCAACATCGTTGTAAATCAACGTCCTTTGGATCAGTATTTTGGTCGTGAAACTGCTCGTATGGTTGTTCGTCAACCTTTAGAGTTAGTTGAAATGACTGACAAGCTGGACATCTATGTAACTGTTAAAGGCGGTGGTATCACTGGCCAAGCAGGCGCAATCCGTCACGGTATTACCCGTGCTCTGATGCAATTAGATGAAGCACTGCGTCCATCACTACGTTCTGCTGGTTTCGTTACCCGTGACGCTCGTAAAGTTGAGCGTAAGAAAGTGGGTCTACGTAAAGCACGTCGTAAGCCACAATTCTCTAAGCGTTAATTCGTTTTTGGAATATCAAAAAACCCAGTCTATGCTGGGTTTTTTATTGGCTAAAATTTACGGTGCTGGCGAATTCATTTAAATAAGAGACTCTGTTGTTGAGGTGGGCTGATATACAATAAATGTGTATTGCACGACTGAGTTTGAGGTGCGCATGACTTTTCAAGTTTTTATGCTGGCAGTGGCACTTGTATTACTTTTAGAGGGCGTCGGACCCTTACTCTTTCCGAACAAGTGGCGTCGTTATTTAAATGAGCTCTCCCATCAAAATCAGCAGGTTATCCAGCGACTTGGTGGCGCATTAGTCACGGCAGGAGTGGTGATCCTGGTGATTTTTGCGTAAAAAACAGCCTGCTTGCCCTTGCTTACTAAGATCTGTTAAAATTCTTTTTTAACCGCAACCTTGCAGCAAATAATGGGCAAAAACGTAGTTGTTCTCGGCACCCAATGGGGTGACGAAGGAAAAGGTAAGATTGTCGACCTTCTAACAGAACAGGCAAAATATGTAGTTCGCTATCAAGGCGGCCACAATGCTGGTCATACCTTGGTTATCGATGGTGATAAAACCGTTCTTCATCTGATCCCATCGGGTATCCTGCGCGATAATGTGAAATGCATTATTGGCAACGGTGTGGTGCTTGCACCTGACGCTCTGATGAAAGAGATCAACATGCTGAAAGATCGTGGTGTTCCTGTTGAGGAACGTCTGTTGATCTCTGAAGCGTGTCCGCTGATCCTACCATTCCATTGCGCCTTAGATATCGCCCGTGAAAAAGCACGTGGCAATAAAGCTATTGGTACAACTGGCCGCGGTATCGGACCTGCGTATGAAGACAAGATCTCCCGTCGCGGTCTGCGAGTAGGCGACTTGTTCAATGCTGAACTGTTTGCTGAAAAGCTGAAAGAAGTTATGAAATACCATAACTTTATGCTGACAGAGTACTATCAAGTCGAAGCTGTTGATTACGAGCAAACGCTAGCAGATGCTTTGGCTATGGCCGATTATCTGAAGAGCATGTGTGTTGACGTGACTGAACTGTTGGATACTGCGCGTAAAGCCGGTGAGCCAATCCTGTTCGAAGGCGCTCAAGGTACATTACTCGACATCGACCACGGAACTTATCCTTTTGTAACCTCTTCAAATACCACTGCAGGTGGTGTTGCGACGGGTTCAGGTTTTGGTCCGCGTCACTTAGACTATGTCTTAGGTATCATGAAGGCTTACACCACTCGCGTGGGTGCAGGTCCATTCCCAACTGAACTGTTATGTGAAGTTGGTGATCATTTAGGTACTAAAGGTCATGAGTTTGGTGCGACAACGGGTCGTAAGCGTCGTCCAGGTTGGTTGGATGCTGTGGCAATGCGCCGCGCAGTTCAAATCAACAGTGTGAGTGGCTTCTGCTTGACTAAGTTAGATGTACTTGATGGTCTGAAAGAAGTGAAAATTTGTGTGGGTTATCAGAATCCTGATGGCACTATCTCTAAAGTGACCCCGCTTGCGGCTGAAGGTTATGAACTGGTTACGCCTGTTTATGAAACTATGCCAGGTTGGAGCGAGTCGACTTTTGGCGCGACATCCATTGAGCAACTGCCACCGGCAGCGATCAATTATATCAAGCGTCTTGAAGAGCTATTAGAAACACCAATCGACATTATCTCTACTGGTCCTGACCGTAACGAAACCATGATTTTGGTTAATCCGTTCAATTAAGACCTGTTAAGGCCGTTTTTCACGGCCTTTTTCTCTGCTTCTTTATGCCTTTCTCTGTTTAATTCTACGGTTAGAAATTCAGCTCAAGCTCAAGAAATAGGTTATACTGCCGATGCAAGTATTCACCCTTTTGTCATTGAGAGTCGTTATGCTACGTACAGCACTAGTTGCGCTACTGCCCTTAGTATCTTCAATGTGCTTTGCTGAAACGCAGGCGGTGGATATTTATAGCCAAGATCAATTGCTTGATTTGATCCGCAGCGATCAATATTTAGCGAAAGTGAAGCGTGATGATTGCCAGTTAGTCCAAGACATTGAGGCGCGAGCCCAAGTCTTAAAACAGCCTTTATATCAATTCCTGTGGGGCGAAATGCTCAATTATGGAACCTGTGTAAAGGCAAACCCTGTGAAGGGCATTGCTTTGTTACGTGACTCGGCCGAACAAGGTAGCTCAGAAGCGATGTTAAAGCTTGCCGAGTATTATCAGAGTGGGAAATTTGTCATCCGCAATAAAGACAGAGCAGTGCATTATTTACTGCCTGCGGCTGCAAGTGGTGATTTACCCGCTCGTATGATGTTAGTGCGTTTATTCGGTGAAGGTTATGGTAGTCCTAGGGATTACGAGATGGCCTATCACTGGTTATATAACGATGTATTTGCGGACGAGGCGACGAAGAAAAAAGCCTTGTCTTTACTGCAGGTGTTAGCAGCTAAAATGCCCCCCAGTGCAGTGGCGCGGGCCCAGCAAGAACAGTTGCGAACCCGTTAAGTGGTCTCTTAATCTAGAGACACATTATTTGGATATTGAATGATCAAAGACCCTCATTTTGAGCGTGAACAGGATAAGTACGAAAACCCTATCCCAAGCCGTGAGTATATTATCGATTACTTACGTTCTCAGAAATCACCTATCACTCGTGACAGTATTGCCGCGGCGTTAAACATCCAAGAGGAAGAACAGCTTGAGGCCCTGCGCCGTCGCCTACGTGCGATGGAACGCGATGGCGAACTCGTGTTCACCCGTGGGCAGAGCTATGGCTTGCCCGAGAAAATGGATCTTATCCCCGGCACTGTACTCGGACACAGAGAAGGCTTCGGCTTTTTCAAACCCGATGAAGGCGGTGATGACTTATTTATTTCGAACCGCGATATGCTGATGTATTTCCACGGTGATAAAGTGCTGGCGCAAAAAGCGGGCACAGATCGTCGTGGTCGCCGCGAAGCGCGTTTGGTGCGTTTGATCCAGCCGCGCAGTGCCGCGATTGTTGGCCGTTATCATGTTGATAGCGGTATGGCATTTGTCATTGCCGATGATAAGCGTATAACCCAAGAAATCTTAGTCGCGAATGAAGATCGCAACGGCGCCCGTCAAGGCGATGTGGTTGTGGTTGAATTAACGCGTCGCCCAGGTCGTTTTGTTAAGGCTGCGGGTAAAGTGACTGAAGTGCTTGGTAAGCAAATGGCGCCGGGGATGGAAATCGAAATCGCCCTGCGTAACTATGACTTGCCCCATACTTGGTCACCTGTGATCGAAAAGAAACTGCGCCGAATTCCCGATGAAGTGACCGATGCCGATAAAGTCGGCCGTGTAGATTTACGTCATCTGCCATTAGTGACTATCGACGGTGAAGACGCTCGCGATTTTGACGATGCCGTGTATGCGGAGAAAAAAGCCGGTGGCGGCTGGCGTTTATGGGTTGCTATTGCTGACGTTAGTTATTATGTTCGCACCGATTCAGCCTTAGATACTGAAGCGCGTGCCCGTGGTAACTCAGTGTATTTCCCATCACAAGTGATCCCTATGCTGCCGGAGAAAATCTCCAACGGCCTATGTTCGCTTAATCCTCACGTCGACCGTTTATGTATGGTCGCCGAGATGACAGTGTCTGCCAAAGGCAAGTTGTCGGGTTATAAGTTTTATCCGGCGGTGATGTATTCCCATGCCCGTTTCACTTATACCCAAGTGGCGGAGATGTTAGAAGGCGGCTCGATTGCGCCTGAGCATGAAGCCTTGTTCCCGCATCTGCAGTGTTTACAGTCATTGTATTTAGCGCTAGATGAGCAAAGAGCTGAGCGTGGTGCGATTGCGTTTGAAACCATGGAAACGCAGTTCATTTTCAATGAGCAGCGCAAGATTGATAAAATCGTGCCGCGTGGCCGTAATCAAGCACATAAAATCATTGAAGAATGCATGATTTTAGCCAACGTTTCTGCAGCTAAATTTGTGAAGAAACACAAAGGCGACGTGCTGTACCGAGTGCATGAAGCACCATCTGAGCAAAAGTTGGCGAACTTTAAAGAGTTCCTTGCTGAGCGTGGTTTGACTATGCCTGGCGGACTTGAGCCAACGCCGTCAGATTACCAGAACGTGATGCTGCAAATTGCCGACCGTCCCGATGCTGAACTTATCCAAGTGATGTTGCTGCGCTCTATGCGTCAGGCCATTTACACTCCAGATAATGAAGGTCACTTCGGTCTAGCCTTAGAAGAATATGCGCATTTTACCTCGCCAATTCGCCGTTATCCGGATTTAGTCTTACATCGTGTGATCCGTTATTTACTGGCGAAGGAAAGAGGCGAAGCCACTGAGAAGTGGACGCAGGATGGTGGCTACCATTATCAACTCGATGAACTCGACCAATTGGGCGAAGAGTGTTCGACTACAGAGCGTCGTGCCGATGAAGCGACCCGCGATGTTAGCGATTGGCTCAAGTGCGAGTTTATGCAAGATCACGTCGGCGATACCTTTGAAGCTGTGATTGCCTCAGTGACGAGCTTTGGTTTGTTCGTACGCTTAAATGAGCTGTTTATCGATGGCTTAGTGCATATCTCAAGTCTTGGTAGTGATTACTACCAATTCGATCCTATGCGTCAACGCCTTATTGGTGAGCATACAGGCCAAGTCTATCAAGTGGGCGATCCTGTGACGGTTAAGGTCGCTGCTGTTAACTTAGATGACAGACAGATTGATTTAGTCATGCTGGGCGATGACGGCAAAGGTGGCAAGCGTAAAGCATCAGCCAGCCGTGATAAGCCGATGACAGCCCGTGAGCGTGTTAATCGTGAAGGCGCTAAGCAAGGTAAAGCGGGCAAAACCGCAACGCCTAGCACTAAGGCTGAAGCTGGCAAAGCCAAACCTAAGGCTAAAGCGGGCACTAAAGCGAAAAAGACAGCAGTAAAAGATCCGGCTAAAAAGCCAAAAGCCGCTAAGCGGAGCACGAGAAAGAAATAAATGAAAAAACAAGATATTATTTTTGGGATCCACGCAGTTGAAGCCCTGTTAAAACACAGCCCTGAGCGCATTATCGAGTTATGGCTCTTACAAGGCCGTGACGATGAGCGCTTAACTGTGCTGGCCAATCAGGCCAAAGCCTTTGGCACGACGATTCAAGTCGCTTCTCGTAAAGCCTTGGATGACAAAGCGGAAAGCAGCCAACATCAAGGCATAGTCGCGCGCGTTAAAGCGGCGAAAGTGTTGAATGAGCAAGATCTAGATGTGCTGCTTGCCAACACTGAGCAACCATTTCTGCTGATTTTGGATGGCGTGACGGATCCCCATAACTTAGGCGCTTGCCTACGTAATGCCGATGCGGCAGGCGTGCAAGGTATTATCGTGCCTAAAGACAACTCAGTCGGCTTAACTGCGACTGTGAGTAAAGTGGCATGTGGCGCGGCGGAAACTGTGCCTTTATTCCAAGTGACTAATCTTGCGCGCACTATGCGTCACCTGCAGGATAAAGGTGTATGGATTGTGGGTACGGCGGGCGAGGCGGATTGCGAGCTTTATCAAGCCGATCTTAAAGGGCCACTGGCGATTGCCATGGGTGCGGAAGATAAAGGTTTACGCCGTTTAAGCCGTGAGTCTTGCGATTCACTGATCTCTATCCCTATGGCCGGAAGTGTGTCTAGCTTGAACGTATCGGTTGCGACCGGTATTTGCTTATTTGAAGCTGTGCGTCAGCGCCGCAGCTAATATGCTCACGCTTGCCTGATTTCGTATATGCGGTCAGGCTTGCAGTAACAACTTGTTTTTGTTGTAGTTAGTACTTGCAGTAATAAAAAGACCGATTAACTTTAAACAGTTAATCGGTCTTTTTTGTTGGTCTTTTTATGTCTGCGCTTTGTCTAGGTTGACCTGATGGCTATCGGCTTCATCCGTTTGAACGGCTTCAGGCTCTGCTTGCTCGATATCGAAACTGAAGGCGAGTTGCTCCTCATCACTGTCATTTTGGTCGATAATATCGTCATCGACGCCATCAGCCCCTAAATCATGCTCAGATTCATCTAGGTTAGCACTGGGCGTCATATGCTCTTGAATCGATTCAACATCAACCCTAGGGTCTAGCGCCGCCGCCAGTGGTGAAGAGACTAGGTCGCCCGTCGCCATTATGTAATCTTGGGTGACATTGGTTTCGACTTTTTGCTGCGAATGCACGTAACGTAGTCGCACAAACAGGATCAAGGTACAGGCAGATATAAAGCCATATAACATGCTGTTGCCAAGCCATTGCATCAACGTTGAGGCGATCAATGGACCGATACTCGCCCCTAAGCCGAAGGTTAATAAGATGGTGGCAGATAAACCGACCCGCTCATTCTGTTCGACTCGTGAGTTAGCCAGTGCCGTAGCAAGTGGATAGAAGGTGAAACCTAAAATACCAAACAGGAAGGTCATCACCAGCGAAATCACTGGATGATAGGGCGTTAAGGCGATGGCTAAGGCTAAGATGCCAAGCAATATACAGTTGATACGAATAAGGCGACTGCGGGACATAATGTCGGACAGTTTCCCCATAGGCCATTGTGCCAGTAATCCTGCTAAAATTGTTGCAGTCATATAAGTGGCGACTTTTTCAGGCGGCAAACCTAAGTTACTAGCATAGGCGGGCGCGAGACCATAAAACGAACCCACTATCATGCTACCAATCGCGATGGTTGTGAGTGCCTGCGGCGCTTTTTTCCAGTAATGGGCAATTTTGAGTGGAGCTGGGACCAAAGGCGCAGGGTGAAGACGACGCGTGAGTGAAATCGGTACGATACAGAGTGAGAAACAAATCGCGATCAGCAGTAATGGCTCAAGGCCTAATTCGGGGAAGATGCTGATTGCGCCTTGGCCTAAGATCAAGCCGAAGTAAGATACGATCATATAACTCGCGAACACTGTGCCCCTTTGGTTACTTTCTGCTTGTTCGTTAAGCCAACTTTCGAGCACCATGTATTGGCACATCATGCCCATGCCGACAACGAGCCTGAGGAGCAGCCAAACTGCTAGCTCATCCACGAGTGCATGACCCAATGCAGATGCGGCGACTATGCCTGCACTGGCAACGAAGGCGCGGATATGGCCCACTTGGGCGATAAGTCTATGACCAATCTTAGAGCCCGCCACAAGGCCAACATAATAGGCCGACATCATGCCACCTATCCATATCTGTGGCACGTTCATCACCGAGAGCCTGAGCCCAAGGTAAGTTGTGAGCAAACCGCCGGCCAGTACCATTAACAAGGTGGTGCTATATAAAGAGGCGAAAGTGCGCAGCGGATTAGTCATATACAACTCCGAAAACACAAACAAGATTGATAATAAACCGTGAGTATATCAGGGGTTGGTGTTTATGTTGTGTTGCAAATTGTTGGTAAATCTTGATTAATTGCGCATTTCTGCTCAAAAAATCCTTAGATTATGTCGAAGTGACTTGAGAGGGGGCGGAGGAACTTTAACATTGACGCCAGCCGAAGATGACATTGGCGTCGTGTTCTTGTATTGCTTCGGATTATCTAAAAGCGGTTATCTAAAGGTATAAAGCAGGTTAAAGGTGGTGATGGTATCTGTCTGTTGGCTACCTTCTGGTACCACTTCAGTGTATTTGATGTTCATGCCGATTTTAAAAGCCCAATCTTGGAACACCAGATTTTTGTAGTTCATGTCTAAGGTAAGGGTATTGTTGTTCTCGCCCATTTCCGCAGTTAAATCGGCATTGAGACTGCTGTATTCCTGCAGTTTTTGAGAAAACTTTGCAGCGGTACGCAAAATGATATCTTTCTCAGCATCAGGATTGGGAATATCGACAGATTCGGCCGGTAAGTTATATCGATAACCGGGGCCGACTTCGAGACTGAGTTTGGTCTTGTAGCTACTGATGGCATTAAAACCGTAACCACTCGAAATAGTTGATATTTGCGTGTAACTACCGAATTGATCCCAAGTGAAATCACCGCGTCCGAAGATATAACCCTTAGTGAGTTTATAGTTCGACTGGAGTTGGAGTTCGTATTTTTCGGAAGTCGTCTTGCTTTTTTCTGAGGCAAAGTAGGCTTTGAGCGTGGCTTCTTGCTTGGTTTGCTTAGTGTCGTAAATCAGTTGGGTTCGACCGTTAAAACTGCTGGATTCGGTATTGCCTGTATTCAGTTGCAAACCCGCTTCGATTTCTGCGGTAAAATCGCTGGGCGGTTCCTGATAATCAGGTGGAACAAGCGCAAGCGCAGGAAATGAAAGGGAAAATAAAAAGATTGGCGCAATAACTTTTAGCATTATATTTTATTCTTGGTTAGCTGATGTCAGACGTCCGAATATAGATGAAGCGCCATCATACCTGTATTGATTGGCGAGGCAAAGTTATTGCTTGAGTTTCTGGCTTGCTTTCTGTACTATCTCGCGCTCAAATCAGTCACTATTTTTCGTTCCTTGCCTCCATTTGGTTTGACTGAGCCAATACCGAGGCTACATAACCGTAAGGAGCAATAAATGCGTCATTACGAAATCGTATTTATGGTTCACCCAGATCAAAGTGAACAAGTACCAGGTATGATTGAGCGTTACACAGGTGTTATCACCGAAGCTAACGGCACAATTCACCGTTTAGAAGATTGGGGCCGTCGTCAACTGGCTTACCCAATCCTTGATCTGCATAAAGCTCACTACGTTCTGATGAACGTTGAAGCTAAAGCAGAGACGATTGAAGAGCTAGAAACAGCTTTCCGTTTCAACGACGCAGTTCTGCGTAACATGGTAATGCGTACTAAAGTTGCCGTTACTGAAGCATCTCCAATGGCTAAAGCTAGAGATGAGCGCGATTCACGTCGTGGCCCAGCTGGCGAACGCTCATACGATGAAGCTCACGCTGAAGAAATCGCTGAGTAAGGTAATCTGTGACCACCAATAACTTGGTGTTGTCAGGAACGATAACTCGTTCAAGACGCTTTAAAAGCCCAGCAGGTATTGCACACAGTGTGATAATGTTGGAACACAAATCGCAGCGTTATGAAGCAGATATGCTTCGCAACGTCTACGTACAAATTCAAGTGATATTGAGTGGCCCACGCTTTGAAAGCGTCGCAGAAGATCTGAAAGCAGGTGTGGAAGTACAAGTGCAAGGCTTTATGACGCTTCAACAGGGGCGCAATGGTCAAAACCGCTTAGTTATCCATGCCGAAAATGTCGAATTGAAAACTTAGGAGACTGTCAACATGGCACGTTATTTCCGTCGTCGCAAGTTCTGCCGTTTCACCGCTGAAGGTGTTGCAGAAATTGATTACAAAGATATCGTTACTTTAAAGAACTACATCACTGAAAGCGGCAAGATTGTTCCAAGCCGTATCACTGGTACTAGTGCTAAATATCAGCGCCAACTAGCTCGCGCTATCAAGCGTGCTCGTTATCTTTCTCTACTGCCATATACTGATTTACATCAGTAATTGCAGTATTCCTAATCGAATATAGAGGATTTGATAATGAACGTTATTCTGCTTGATAAAATCGCTAACCTAGGCAACTTGGGTGACCAAGTATCAGTTAAGGCTGGTTACGCACGTAACTTCCTTTTGCCACAAGGTAAAGCTGTTGTTGCTAACGAAAGCAACGTTAAAGTATTTGAAGCTCGTCGCGCTGAATTAGAAGCTAAATTAGCTGCTGAATTAGCTGCTGCTAACCTACGTGCTGAGAAAATCACTGCACTGGAAGCGGTTGTAATCGCTTCTAAAGCTGGTGATGAAGGCAAACTGTTTGGTTCAGTTGGCAACCGTGACATCGCTGATGCAGTGACTGCTGCTGGTGTTGAGCTGGCTAAAGCTGAAGTTCGTTTACCATTAGGCGCTCTGCGTACTACTGGCGACTTCGAAGTTGAAGTTCAGTTACACACTGAAGTTAAAGCTGTTGTTAAAGTATCTGTGGTTGCAGAAGCTTAATTACGACTCGCTTTAAATATAAAAAGACACCGTCTAGGCGGTGTTTTTTTATGGCTGAAATTTAGGATTTGAGTGTATTTAGGTTTGGATATCGACTCTGCGATGGATTTAATGCGATTAGTATAATTGCTAGGTGATATACCCCTATTCATTCAATCTCACCATCTCAAAGTGCAAAATACGAGCCCAAATAAAAGCCGCTTACTGCAAAACAGTGAGCGGCTTTTTGTTTAGAGCAACTGATTCAGCTCTGGGTGTTAATTTCTTACTAAATCTAGTTCTTTAATCAGATTATCGGCATGGTCGACTTCATCCATCATCCACAGGATATAGCGGATATCCACGTGCACGGCACGGGTGATGGTTGGGTTGAAGAACCAGTCTTTAGTAATCGCTTCATAGGTGGAGTCGAAGTTAAGGCCAACGAGTTCTCCTTTACCGTTGAAGACGGGTGAGCCGGAGTTGCCGCCTGTGGTGTCCACGCTCGATAAGAAGTTAACCGGTACAGAGTTAAATTCTTCGGGTTTGTCTAAGCAAGAGAAGAGTCTGCAAATCCAGCCGCGAGGATCTTGATAAACCGACTTCACTAAATGATTGCCAAAACGTTGTTCGCTAATCGCATCGAGGAGCTTTTTCGGTGCATTGTAGGGCTCTACGCCTGTGTGTTTCGCGACTATGCCATCTAGACGAGTAAACGGCTGTTTGTAGAGTGCATCACGTGATTGATAACCATCGACCATACCGTAGCTGATACGCAGCGTACCGTTGGCGTCAGGGTAGACTGGCCAGTTGTTGGCTTTATAGTATTCGATCACTGCGGCCATATAGTCTGGGCGAGCAGTGGATAACTTACCGTCTAAGATTTTTTCCGTTTTTTCCTGCGCCATATTAGTGTCGTAAAGTGCTACGGCTAAACGAATAAAGGGATCGGCACTGGCTTCGAAGGCGTTAATATCGGCATTCATCCACGCCAGACGTTGGGCTTGGTCTGTGAGCGTAGTGAGTGAATACAAACCATCGAGCTTAGCCGCAAGATCTACGTCTTTACTATTAACACTTAACATTTTATCGAGCGCTGCCACGCGATTCGATTGGCCTAGGTAAGCATTTAAATCCTGTAACCACAATGTCTTATCGACTTTGACATCGAAACTCGAATCGATACGTTTAAGACGCGAGCTCAGCATCGCTAAATCACGCTCTTGATAGCCTTGTTCACGTTCGGCATCGGGCTTTTGTTTTTCTTTCGCAAGACGATACAAGCTGTTTGCTGCGGTTAACAGGGTGCTCGATTGGGCATTAGTAAAGTAGTAATTACTTTGGAACGCCTGTTGTTGCTCGGCAAGTAGCACTTCTAACTCAGCGATGAGGTTTTGATTTAGCTTAGGATTTTTTTTAAGCCAAGCTAAAAAGTTATCCTCACGGCTTTGTTTAATGCCCACGATATCCGTGGCTTTAAAACCCGCTAACAGGCCATTGAGTTTCTTCATTCGGTTGGCCATTGAAGCCATATTGCCAGCGTACTTAATGGCGATATCGGCATCTTTTTGCCCCATAGCTTCGATAGTATCAATCTGTAATTGATAGCGTTTAGCTTGGGTGGGATACAGCCAGTCACTGGCAAACTTAAGCTCACTAGTGAGGTTATAGCGACTGGTTGAGCCCGGATAGCCTGCGACGAACACGCCGTCACCGGCTTTCACGCCATCGGCGTTTATTTTAAGGTAACTCTTTGGCTTGTAAGGGATGTTATCGTCGCTATAGGCAGCGGGTTGGCCGTCTTTACCTACATAAGCCCGTAAGAAGGCAAAATCACCCGAATGACGTGGATATTCATAGTTATCGATGTCGCCGCCAAAGGCACCGACACTTTCTGGTGGTGCATACACTAAGCGTACATCGCGGATCATCAATTGCTTGATTAAGTAATATTCTAGGCCGTTATGGAAACTGCGGACATTACAGCGATAGTTAGCATCAGCTTCACAGCTCTTGATCAGTTCTTTGCTGTGATTTTGAATGTCTTCGTAACGGCTCAGCGGATCTTGGCTTAGGCCTTGATTGATTTGGGCGGTGACATCGGTTACAGCCTCTGTGATGTATAAACGTTCGTTAGGACCGGCAGAGGGTTCCTTGTCCATTGATGTCGCTAAAAAGCCTTGTTCGAGATAGTTATGTTCTTTCTTAGTGTTATATTGTATCGCCTTGAAGGCACAATGGTGGTTTGTCACAACTAGCCCTTGGGGGGAGACAAAACTGGCGGTACAATAGCCCAGCCCTACCACGGCGTTCATTGGATAACTTGTAAGATCGGCCAGTTTTTCTGCAGGAATATCGATTCCGCGTTCACTGAGTTTGTCTGCAATAGAAGGCATTTGATAAGGTTGCCATTGTCCTTCGTCGGCAGTTGCTATGCCGGATGTCATTACTAAGGCCGCAACCAATGCAATACGCATGTTCTTTCCTTATTGATTATTAGAGTGTCCGTTGGAATGAGATAACAGGCGAGTGTAAACATCCTGTTTGCTTGACGCGGGTTTTATATCATATTTTGTTAAGTTGTTGGAAATCGGGAGCGTTAATGTCACAACAAGGTGCTTTTAAGCCTAAAAGTAAGCCAAGAGATTTGCAGCTTGATGGACTCAAGCTGCCACCGCATTCAATTGAGGCTGAACAATCGGTATTAGGCGGCTTGATGTTAGATGCCGAAGCGTGGGACAGGGTCGCTGAGGCCGTCGTAAAAGACGACTTTTACTCCCGCTCACACAAGATGATCTTCTCTGCCATGCACAGATTGGTCGATCTGGGGCAACCGATCGATTTGATCACGGTTTCTGAACAGCTCGAAGTTGAAAATCAATTAGAAGATGCCGGTGGTTTTGCCTATTTAGGTGAAATTGCCAAAAATACTCCTAGTGCGGGCAACATTTTATCCTACGCTGAAATCGTCCGTGAACGTGCTGTCGTTCGTGACATGATCCGCGTCGCGCACGAAATTGCTGATGCGGGTTACAACCCAGAAGGCCGCGACTCGGGTGAATTACTCGACCTTGCTGAGAGTAAAGTCTTTAAGATCGCTGAGATGCGAACCAATGCCAACGAAGGTCCCGAAGGCATTAAAACCATTCTAGAAAAAACCGTCGATAAGATTGAGCAGCTTTACAATAACCCCCACAACGGTGTGACTGGGGTGTCGAGCGGTTTTAACGATTTGGATAAGATGACCGCTGGTTTCCAGTCCGGTGACTTGATTATCGTTGCGGCGCGTCCTTCTATGGGTAAAACCACCTTCGCGATGAACTTGTGCGAACAAGCCGCAATGAATGAAGACAAACCTGTGCTTATCTTCAGTCTCGAGATGCCGTCAGAACAGATTATGATGCGTATGTTGGCCTCCTTGGGTCGCGTCGATCAAACCAAAATCCGTACCGGTCAGCTCGATGATGAGGATTGGGCGCGGGTTTCATCGACCATGGGGATTATGCTCGAGCAAGGCAAAATGTATATCGATGATGGTTCGGGCTTAACGCCAACTGAAGTCCGTAGCCGCGCGCGTCGTATCGCCCGTGAATACGGCGGCCTGTCGATGATCATGATAGATTACCTGCAGTTAATGCAGGTGCCCGCCTTGAAAGATAACCGTACCTTAGAGATTTCTGAGATTTCACGCTCGCTCAAGGCATTAGCTAAAGAGTTGGAAATTCCGATTATTGCCCTGTCACAGCTTAACCGCTCGCTCGAGCAAAGGGCTGATAAACGCCCGGTAAACTCGGATTTGCGTGAATCGGGCGCTATCGAGCAAGATGCGGATCTCATCATGTTTATTTATCGCGATGAAGTGTATAACAACGATTCTCAAGATAAAGGTACGGCTGAAATCATTATCGGTAAGCAACGTAACGGCCCGATTGGTCGAGTGCGACTCACCTTCCAAGGGCAATTTTCGCGCTTCGATAATTATGCCGGACCTCAGTTTGAAGAAGACTAAATTGACGTTTAAAAACAGTCAGTTTGTGTTTGCGGAAGATGAGCTGTGTTGATGTATTTTTTATCTCCGTGACTTTTTATTTCCTGAGTAAGCAAGGTAAATTTTGAACCCTTTTCCCCGTGCAGAAATTAGCAGTAGTGCACTGCAAACCAATCTCGCTGCGTTGCGTCAACAGGCCCCAGCGAGTCGCGTGATGGCCGTCGTTAAAGCCAACGGCTATGGTCATGGATTATTGAATGTCGCCCATTGTTTAGTCAGTGCCGATGGCTTTGGCTTAGCCCGATTAGATGAAGCCTTAGAATTACGAGCGGGCGGCGTGACAGCGCGTTTGTTATTGCTGGAAGGTTTTTTCCGTGCCACTGATTTACCTTTGCTCGTCGGGCATGATATCGACACTGTGGTGCACCATAGTTCTCAGCTGGAGATGTTGGAGCAAACTGTATTGTCTAAGCCTGTGACTGTTTGGCTGAAAGTGGATTCAGGCATGCACCGCTTAGGCTTTACGCCTGAGCAATTTTCAACGGTTTACGCAAGGTTAATGGCCTGCCCCAATGTGGCAAAACCGATTCATTTAATGACGCATTTTGCCTGTGCAGATGAGCCTGATAATAGTTATACCTCAGTGCAGATGGCGGCTTTTAATAGCTTAACGGCTGGCTTGCCCGGATTTAGAACCTTAGCCAACTCTGCTGGTGCCTTGTATTGGCCGCAAAGCCAAGGCGATTGGATCCGTCCAGGAATCGCCCTCTATGGTGTCTCACCCGTCACGGGGGATTGCGGTGCGAATCACGGACTCGTACCTGCGATGGAACTGGTATCACAGTTGATTGCGGTGCGGGATCATAAAGCCAATCAACCAGTGGGTTATGGTTGTTTTTGGACCGCGAAGCAAGATACCCGTTTGGGTGTCGTCGCAATTGGTTATGGTGATGGTTATCCCCGTAATGCACCGGAAGGTACACCTGTGTGGGTCAATGGTCGTCGCGTACCCATAGTTGGTCGCGTCTCTATGGACATGTTGACGGTCGATTTAGGCCAAGATGCGCAGGACAAGGTTGGCGATAGCGCTTTGTTGTGGGGTAAAGCATTACCCGTAGAAGAAGTCGCTGAGCATATTGGTACTATCGCTTATGAATTAGTCACTAAGCTCACTCCAAGAGTCGCGGTTTGTTTAGCTTAGCTTTGTTAACTTCATCGCGTGAGTTTACTCTCATGGGCTTAATCTCGCGTGCTCAGTCACATGAGACTAGCCTGGTGAAATGAACATCGTTAGCTTGAGCGACTGCAGCATTAAAATGAGAATCATAAAACGGTGTGTTAAACACCGTTTTTTTATTTGTGGCAACTCTAGGGTGAAGTCTCACAGTGAATCATCAGTACTATATTTGCATCTACTGATTGCAGTGAATAAAACCGTCATAGGTTAGGGTCTGTTGATCTTTCGAGAGTGATTTTTAGACAGCATGGCAAGACGTTATAATTTGCTTCGCCAAAAGTAACCATAACCTCAAGCCATGCCAAGACTTATGCTAACCGATGCACGCAGGGAAAAGCTATTTCATTTAATGAAAAGCACAGGCCGTGTTTATGACAAACCTGAACATAGACAAACATTCGAAGGTATTCTTTACCGCCTTAGAACAGGTATCCCTTGGCGAGATTTACCTAAAGAGTTCGGTCATTGGAGCACGGTCTTTAGACGGTTTCATTTATGGTCTAAAAAAGGCGTTCTAGCACATTTATTCAAGGCCTTAGCCAACCTTGCTGATATAGAATGGGTCTTTATTGATGGCTCGATAGTGCGGGCTCACCAGCACAGTGCAGGTGCAGCGACGTTAAATAATGAGAGTATTGGTAAAAGTCGAGGCGGTAATTCAACCAAAATTCACTTAGCCGTCGACAGCGGAGGATTACCGATTTATTTCGAATTATCAGAAGGCCAAAAACAGGATATTACACACGCCCCCAGCTTAATTGAGCACCTGAAGCAGGTTGATACCGTCATTGCAGATAAAGGTTATGACAGCGATGCTTTTCGTGAACTTATCGCAAATAAAGGCGGAAAATCTGTTATTCCGAGGCGCCGCTATAAGAATACACCTCAAGAAAGAGTCGATTGGTGCTTATATCGGTATCGACATTTAGTGGAGAATGCTTTTGGAAGAATTAAACACTATCGAGCAATATCAACAAGATATGACAAGCTAGCAAGAAATTACGCCAGTATGGTGTCACTGGCGTTTATGTTAATGTGGCTGCCGATGTATTGCTGAACAACATTTGTACAGCAAAGATCAACAGACCCTAGTAATTTTTGCAGTGTGATGTGAGCTGAGCGAGTAGGGCTTAGATAAGTGCATTTCAGTTAACTATTGATGTGCTGGCTGGGTGACTCGATATGTTTACGGGTAGAGCCGCGCGAATTGAACAGTTATCGAACACAAATGAGACAGTGAAATGAATGGTAAAAGTATATTCAGGTGCAGGTAATCCAGCCGTTCTGATCTTTGTTATCTAGCTTTAAATAAGCAAATGAAACATAAGATCCAGAGCGACAGGAGCGTTAATGTAATTTGAGCCATGTTGGCTTGGTACATTTTAAGCTTTTAGTTTTCAAAGCATATTTCGATATAAGCGGTCCCATGTGGGCTGGTAAAAGGCATGATAATCTTAGTGCCATTGGCTTTATGGGAAATAGTGTGGCCTTTGCCTGACACGACCATAGGGGTGGCCATTTCAAACTCATAGCCTTTCTGACCCAATAGATTTTTTGCGCCGCCAGTCACCATGTTGGTGATTTCACCCACTAGGTCAGTCACTTCCTCGTTAATTTTACCCGGGTTTTCGCCCAGCATATTCTGCATTATCTGCAAAACCAGCTTTTGTTCGAAGGTAATCGATAGTGATCCTTTTGTTTGGGGGCCAACGAGCCCAATGAGGCCAGACACATCCCCCTTCGCTAAGTTATCTGATTTGATTTGAGGTTTGCCCGGCGTCAAATCCATGCTCGCCATAGTAGAAATGACATTGAGCAGAGATTGGAGGAAAGGATTAATAAAATTAACGTTCATGCCTAAGTTTGTCCTCTTTTGAGCCTAAACCATGAAGTAATGGCATTGCTTAAGGCTATTAGAAAAGTTGCTTATCGACAGCAATCTTGATCACACTCTATCAGCTTAGATGAGACAGCTATAAATGTGAGGCTAATTTAAAGATATTCTTATCATTTATCCGAGATATATGCGGCTAAGGCCCAATATCACTGTGCCATTTATGGTTGCTATCGCTTTGCATCATAGTTTACAAGTGTTACTCAGGAAGACGTTGAACGTCAAATGGCGCTGTTTTACGCTACATAAATACAAAATATGATGCAATATCGACACTATTAGCCCCATTCATAGTGGCCCATGTGTGCCGATGCTGCAAAGTTTTTTAGCCTTTTTATGGAGTAACTCGACTTTTATCCATTCAACAACTGAGGGGAGAGCGGTTATTGCTCGACTCTGTGGTATCTCGGTTAGTGCGATTCTGCGATACCATTCCATTCGCTATCGTCTGGCAGCTAACGAGGTTTCTCAACAGCAACATTAAAATACCCCCGGAGACAATTTCATTACAGTCGTCATTGCACAAACTAACTCGGCTCTAGTAATAACGTAATATTTTTTATGTGATTAGCTCGTCGCCGGTTTTTTTTAAACATCAAGACACTCTCACTTTCTTCACTACTCTCAATTTCAGAGGCAATGAAAAAACCTGCATTGCTGGACGATAAATTATGCAACCAATGTTAACTAATAATGCAAATGATAATAGTTATTGATCAGTTTGTGTGATTTCCTTATATTAGCGGGCGATTAACAGGTGGGGGACATCTGTTACAGGGTTTAGTCCGCAACAGGAATGCTTTTAATGAAATTTGCAAAACGCCGCAATGGCCGAGTCGCACTCGGCGCCCATGTTTTAGGTTCATTAACTATAGGTATGGCAGTATCAGCTACCCCTGCGATAGCAGCGGAGCAGGCACTAGTCGCTGGTAAGAAAGTCGAACATATTGAGGTTAACGGCGAATATTTGGGCTACAACACGCGCAAAGTACAATCCGGTAAATTTACTGATGATCTGCTCAATAGCGCTAAAACTGTCACTGTGATTAATCAAGATCTGATCAAAGACATGGGGGCACAAAGTTTTACTGATGCTCTGCGTGCAACACCTGGTATTACGCTTGGTACGGGTGAAGGTGGTAATCCCTATGGTGACAGGCCGTTTATTCGTGGTTATGACGCTCAATCTTCAACGTTTATTAACGGTATGCGGGATGTGGGCTCCCAGAGCCGTGAGACTTTTAACATCGAACAAATTGAGGTGCTAAAGGGGCCTAGTTCTGTTTACAACGGCCGTGGTGCAGTTGGTGGCAGTATCAATATCGTGACCAAAAAAGCGCAAGCTGAAGATTTTATTAATGCGGATGTGGCAATTGGTACTGATGCTTTAAAACGCGCCAGCCTTGACGTTAACCATGTAATTGCAGATGAAGCTGCCGTGCGGGTGAATCTAATGGCGCACGATGCCAATACACCGGGTCGTGATGAAGTCTCTGGTAATCGCTGGGGCATTGCACCCTCAGTGACCTTTGGCTTGACGACGCCCACTAAGGTGACGTTGGAATACTATCATTTTGAAAACCATGACATACCTGACTATGGGATCCCCTATGATCAAGCGACAGGTAAGCCTGCCGATGTCGATCCCAATAACTTCTATGGCTTATTGTCGCGGGATTTTCGCGATAATAATGACGACACAGCTTCAGTGCTGATAAGCCATGACTTTAGCAATGACATGCAATTTACGTCGACCTCAGTGTATAGCCGTAATACCAATTATTATATTGTGACTAACCCCGATGACACGACAGGCAACGTCGCCAATGGTTATGTATGGCGTAACACTAAATCACGCCATTCAGTCACTAAAACGCTCGCTACCCAATTACAACTGGCGGGTGAGGCTAAACTGGCTGGATTCACCAACCGCTTTGCGATTGGCACTGAATTTAGCAACGAGCGCACCAGTAACTTAAGTTATACGGTCGATACGGGTAATGGTCGTAATGCGGGTTGTAATGATGCACTACTGGCTAATTACAATTGTACTTTGCTATCGAAGCCTAATCCTCACGACCCTTGGGTCGGCAGTGTGACGCTAGGAACAGATGCCACTGTGACTGAAACGGACACTCGCTCAGTTTATGCCTTTAATACCATAGAGTTGAATGAGTCTTGGATGATTAACGGCGGCGTGCGCTGGGATGATTACAGCACTGCTGCACAGAACTCGACTTCGTCACTATCCAATGACGATGATTTTTTAAACTACCAACTATCAGTGCTGTATAAACCTGCGGTCAACGGCAGTATCTATGCGGCGTGGGGCACATCTTCGAATCCGCCAGGAACATCTAATGGCGATGGTTCAGATCGTCTTGGTAGTAACAATGAAGATTTAAAGCCTGAAGATACTGAAAGTTACGAGCTAGGTACTAAGTGGGATTTCTTCAGTGGCCGCTTATCGCTTAATGGTTCAGTATTCCAAATCGAGAAGAACAACGCTCGCGTTGCGACTTCTGCCGATCGCAATTCACCGCAAGAAAACGTCGGTGAGCAGAAAGTGAAGGGCTTCGAAATTGGTTTTTCAGGTGATATTACTGAGCATTGGCATGGATTTGGTGGATACACCTATCTTGATGCTAGCCTAGAAAGTAACGGATTTAATGCCGCTTACGATGGTAATCGTTTCCCTAATACGGCCAAAAACAGCATCAGTCTG
The DNA here is from genome assembly GCF_022690845.1 of Shewanella sp. N2AIL. NCBI lineage: Bacteria > Pseudomonadati > Pseudomonadota > Gammaproteobacteria > Alteromonadales > Shewanellaceae > Shewanella > Shewanella sp. N2AIL. The sequence goes on from NZ_JALBYT010000011.1 coordinate 123,666, forward strand.
TTTACCACTTACGACATTACGGAACAGTTAAATGTCGGAACTGGCGCGTACTATATGGGGCAGGTTTATGGTAATACCGCCAATACGTTATCGATTCCTTCATACTGGCGTTTTGATGTGGTTTCATCTTACAAGATGAATGACTTTTTGACGCTGCGCTTGAATGTGCAAAACCTCACTGACGAGCGTTATTACGATAAAGCCTACACTGCGCATTTTGCTAACATGGCGCCTGGACGTTTGGTCATGCTCAGTGCCGATATGCATTTTTAATGTCAGTCATTAGCTAATGGTACGGCAGCCTTTGGGCTGCCTTTTATGTTTTATAAACGGTATAACTCATGCCGTGTTTTTTGCCCTATGGAACCCTGAGATGCTGATTGAAATTCCTAATGTTTTCTCAAAACAAGAAGTAAGTCACTTACGCGAACAGTTAGATGCGCGTTGCTGGATAGACGGTAATCAAACCTCCGGCGCGATGGCGACAACTCGTAAGCGCAATCAGCAATTAGATAGGGACGACCCAGTAGCCGTCGCGCTAGGTCAGCAGATTATGGACAGGCTGTTAGCACACCCACAATTTGTATCTGCCGCATTACCATTACAGTTTTATCCGCCTTTGTTTAATCGATATCAAGGCGGTGAAACCTTTGGGTATCACATAGATAATGCTATCCGCTCGACTCCTGATGGGATGATCCGTACCGATTTGTCAGCGACTTTATTTCTCAGTGAACCAGAAAACTATCAGGGCGGAGAATTAGTTATCCAAGATACCTACGGCCAACAAAGCATAAAATTATCAGCGGGTTCATTAGTGCTGTATCCATCGAGCAGCTTGCATCAGGTCACGCCAGTTCTGTCGGGCGAGCGTACCGCCGCCTTTATGTGGCTGCAAAGTATGGTTCGCGATGAAGGTCAGCGCCGCTTGCTATTTCAACTCGATCAATCGATTCAAACACTCACAGCTCAGCAGACAGCGGAACAAGAGTTGTTTAATCTGACGGGGATTTACCATAACTTGCTCAGGCGTTGGAGCGAGCTATAGTTTTGGCTCAGAGACAGGCTTCAATACCAGCTTAATCTCCCCAAAGCGGGCTGTTTAGGATATAATCCCGCTAGCTCTGAGGGGCAATTAAACAGTAAACGTTAACTCGTTTACTGTTTTTCTATTTTTAAGCTTAAGGTTTATTGGTAATCTGCGGCTTAAATTAAGGTTCTTTATCCTTCTAAGCGATAACTTACTGGCAAATTTTAATTACTTGAGTCGATAGTAACGTGTTGAAAAATAATATTAATGATGCCATACCGCTCGACCGCACCTTTTCCATTGCGCCCATGCTGGATTGGACCGATCGTCATTACCGTTATTTTGCACGTTTGATGTCGGCTAATGCATTGTTGTATACGGAAATGGTGACGACTGGGGCGATATTGCATGGTCGTGGTGACTACTTGGCATATAACCAAGAAGAACATCCTTTGGCGTTGCAGTTAGGTGGCTCTAATCCTGTAGATTTAGCGCGTTGCGCTAAACTCGCGGCTGAGCGTGGCTACGATGAAGTGAACCTCAATGTGGGTTGTCCTTCCGATCGAGTGCAGAATGGTCGCTTTGGCGCGTGTTTGATGGCTGAACCTGAATTAGTGGCTGAGTGCGTTGATGCCATGAAGCAAGTGGTTGATATTCCTGTGACTGTTAAGACACGTATCGGGATTGATGAACAAGACAGTTATGCGTTTTTAACCCAGTTTATCGATGTGGTCAGTGCAAAAGGCTGTACGGATTTTACTATTCATGCCCGTAAGGCTTGGCTTCAAGGCTTGAGTCCGAAAGAGAATCGCGAGATCCCGCCGCTCGATTATGATCGTGTATATCAACTCAAGCGCGATTATCCCGCGCTCAATATTGGTATTAATGGCGGTGTTACTACACTCGAGCAAGCGCAACTCCATTTGGCGCAGCTCGATGGCGTGATGATGGGGCGTGAGGCCTATCAGAATCCTTATATTTTGGCGCAGGTGGACCAAGTTTTATGTGGCAGCCAAAAGGCGGTGATCAGCCGTGAGGATGTGATTGAGGCAATGTTGCCTTATATCGAAGCACATTTGCTGTCGGGTGGGCGACTTAATCATATTACTCGCCATATGATAGGGTTATTCCAAGGCTTACCGGGTGCCCGTGCGTGGCGTCGTTATTTGAGCGAAAATGCCCATAAAAACGGCGCTGGGATAGAAGTGGTAAAGCAGGCCTTTCAGAATATTCAGGCTGAAGTTACAGAGTAATTCCACTCGACTTAAAAGATGGTGAAATTTACTAATTTGAGTAGTATTTTTCACCACTTGTTATTTTTCAATCCATCCCTATATCTCATCTTATCCACATAAAATTTTTTTAAATGATTAAAATCAGAATCTTAAAAATATTTTTATAAGTTGGCACGCAGTTTGTAATACTCCTTTCGTCAAGTTAATTAATCGAAAGGGATGCCATCATGTTTACGTTAACCATTAAAAAATCAGTTCAAATGAGTGTGTTATTAGGTGCGTTAGTCGGTAGCGTTGCAGTACACGCAGAAGCCGCGCCAATATCGGATGTTGTCGGAACCATTGAGCAAACGCTAACTACCCAAACACAAGAAATGCTAGTCAGTGCTAAGCGTGAGTTTGTTATGTCATTGCAAGCACAACTCGCTGAAAGTATTTATGACTTCAACAGTCAACTTGGCTTAAGCGCTGAGAATGAAGGTGAGTCGGCAAGTGCCGATGAATATAGCGCTAAGTAGGGGATCTGCTTATGTGGTTTGTAGCACCTTTAATGACTTTGCTACTGTTACCTGTAATTAGTCTTGCGTTGTTTTCAGGCATTATTTGCTGGTTTCAGTGGCATAGTGATAAATAAATTACAATCAATTGAGTCGAGGTTTGAGATGAAACGAGTAAAAGCACGTATGGAGAGCCCAGAGCGATTAGTGTGTGGTGTTGCCGCTGGTATGGCATGGAAATTTGGTTGGTCTTGCTTTTTGACTCGAGTGGTGTGGGCTGGCGCGACGGTATTTATGCCTGGCGTGAGTTTGTTGATTTACTTTGTTTTAGCACTGTTAGTTGATCAATGGAAAAGACCCGTTTAAGCCCGCAGTGATACTTATATTTGAGGCTTGTCTTGATTGAAAAATTGAAAGTATTTTTTTAAAAAAATAAGGTGTTAAACCTATCAACAAGAGGGCACTTTGACCCTCATGCGACATGTATGTGCATACTGCTTGCAGATTACTTCTTCAAAAAAGCCTGAAATCTGCTCTTGGCTTCATCACTTTTTAGCCTAGCGCTAAATTGTTCTAATTCTTGATGCATTTGATGTTGTACACGATTTTTATGCGGACGCATTAATTGACGTGTGATTTGTAGGGCTTGTGGCGGTTGATTTGCCAACTTTTTAGCCTGAGACAATGCATAACTGAGTAGATCTTCATGGGCCACAATTTCGTTGATCATATTGAGTCTGTGGGCCGTCTCGGCATTAAAACTTTCGCCGAGTAGCAATAGCTCTGCCGCTTTTTGATAACCCACGAGTTCAGGTAACAGTAGGCTAGCACCCGCTTCTGGCACTAGTGCCAAGTTGACGAAGGGCAGTTGAAACTTCGCCGTGTTATCGGCATATACCAGATCGCAATGCAGTAGTACGGTAGTGCCAATGCCGACGGCGGCGCCAGAAACGGCGGCAACCAGCGGTTTTTTGAGTTCTAACAGGCAAAATAAGAAACGTACAGCGGGGTGATTTGGCCCTAAGTCACTATTTTTCAAAAAGTCTGCAACATCATTGCCTGAGGTGAAGCAATTATCTTGGCCATGGAGCATAAAGGCACGAATGTCGTTGTCTGCTTCACCTTCGATCAGGTATTCTGTCAGTTGTTTATACATATTAAGATCAAGTGCATTGCGTTTATCGGGGCGATTAAAGCTGATAATACGTACGCCCTGATCATCCTGAACCTGTATATGACTCATGGGTTGTTTCCTTTACGACGACATTGGGTAGACATGGAGTTTAAGACATTGAAACCAATATTCAAACAGCTGTTTAATTGTCTAGTTTTATCTTGTGCATCATTTTCAGCGTTGGCGAGCGTGATAGTGACCGAAGGTCATGTACGCGCCATGCCTGAGACAGTACCAAATACTGCCGCCTACTTTACGCTTGAAAACCACACAGATAAAGCGGTTCGTCTTATCGGCGTCAGTACTACAGTGGCAAAGGATGCCCAATTACACACGATTATCGAAGACCAAGGCATGGTGAAGATGCGCCATGTTGAAGGTTTTGATATCCCATCCCATGGCGCATTAACGTTAACGCCGTCAGGGGATCACGTCATGTTGCTAGGTTTAAAAGCGCCATTGGTGTTAGAGCAGCAAGTTGAACTGCAATTAGAGTTTGACGATGGCGAGAAAATGGCGATTACGCTGCCTGTTAGTAAAGAAGCAGAAAACGCCGCAGAGCAAGAGCATCATCACCATCATTAAGGAGTCGCTTGATGCAAATTACATGGAAAAAAGTTACCGGTGTCGGTTTATTTTTAGTATTAATCGGTTATGGCCTGAGTGTGTGGTGGAGTATCGAGCCCGATCCTATCAATCCTCAACAATTGACGGCTACCGATAAAAATGTGGTCGGATACGCAACCACCACTTCGCTGATCCTCACGGTCGAAACATTACTGGATAAGCAAGGCGGTTGGTTATCAAACGATGTGATGCCACCTTCCATCTTTATGGATAACATGCCCGCATTTGAATACGGCGCATTAGAACAAGCCCGCGATTTAGCCTTAATTATGCGTAAAGAGTTTAGTCGCTCGCAGTCACAATCTGCAGCGGATAAAGATTTAGGCGAAGCCCAATCTAAGCTCAATATCGATCACACTAGCTGGTTAGTGCCAAGTGCCGAAAGCGAATACCGCGATGCCATTAAATTGCTGAAGCTGTACCGTGCTCGCATGATGGACCCTAACAATCAAGATGCACAGTTTTATGCCCGCGCCGACAACCTCAATGAATGGTTGAAAGAGGTGCAAAAGCGTCTGGGCAGCATGTCACAACGTTTATCGGCCAGCGTTGGCCAAGAGCGTTTAAATACCGACTTAGCCGGCGATAATGCGGCGCGTCAATCCACGCCTAACTTGGCAAGCCATCAGGTGAAAACCAGCTGGTGGAAAATTGATGATGTTTTCTATGAGAGTCGTGGTGCTTCATGGGCCTTGCTGAACTTTATGCGCGCCGTTGAAGTCGATTTTGCCGATGTCTTAAAGAAGAAAAATGCTGAAGTGAGCCTAAGACAGATCATTCGTGAACTGGAGGCGACTCAGCAAACTGTCTGGAGCCCTGTTGTGCTTAATGGCAGCGGTTTTGGCTTAGTCGCTAATCATTCATTGGTTATGGCTAACTATGTATCCCGTGCGAATGCCGCGGTGATTGATTTAACGAACTTGCTATCTCAAGGTTAATTATGAAAAAAACTCTCCTCGCCAGTGCGGTATTAGGATTATGCATGGCCACATCAGCCCAAGCGGCAACTGTGGTCGGTTTCACAATTGGCGGTGACTACTGGCGCGCCGATACTAGCGGTACTTTTGCCGATAAAGGTCAACCACAGCAAACATTTGATTACAGTTCATCGGCTCAAGGTAGCTACTGGATTGCGGTTGAGCATCCATTGCCATTTGTCCCTAATATTAAAATCCGTGAAAATAGCTTAGATCAGAAAGGCAGCATGTCTGGTGCTGATTTCAACTTCAATGGTCATGATTTTAAAGGTAATGTGACTGCTTATACCGATCTGAGCAACACAGATTTCGTGTTGTATTACGAAATATTGGATAACGACATAGTGTCATTGGATCTCGGTGCTGCTTACAAGTTAATGAATGGCTCACTGCGCGTGCAAGATCCTGGTCACCCTGAAGAGAAAGATGTCGATAGCGGCATTGTAATGGGTTATGCCAGTACGCATGTGGGCATGCCTGGCTTAGGTTTATACGGTTTTGCTGATTTGATGCAGGGCGTAAATGAATCAAGCGTTCACGACTATGCGATTGGTTTAGGCTGGCAGTTCGATGGTTTGGCCGTCGATACCCGTGTACGTGTAGGCTACCGTGAGTTTTTATTCGACGTGAGTAACTTCTCGGGTGTGAGTGCCGATACTAAATTTAAAGGTTACTTCGCAGGTGTTGAAATCAACTTCTAATCTGTTGATTTAGCGTTTGAGTATAAAAAAACCGCCTATCGGCTAATGCCGATCAGTTAAGACAGATCGCTTGACGATCTCGCTGAAAAGATCAAAATCCGATGACCTCATGTCATCGGATTTTTTTATGCAACTCTCAGAAGCACTCGCTCGCACTCATATTACCCGCCTAACCGAATTCACCTGCTTAGCTGATGTGTTGGAGCCAGAGTTAATTCAATCTTGTTTGGACTCTCAGGGCGTTGCGACGTTAAGACGGCGTAAATTGCCGATGGATGCGATGATTTGGGCCGTTATCGGAATGGCTTTGTTCCGAGGGGAGTCTGTTCGGTCACTCATCAACAAACTCGACATTGTTTTGCCGCAAGAGATTGATTATGTTGCACGCAGCGCCGTGACTCAGG
>NZ_JALBYT010000120.1:0-255 GCF_022690845.1 Shewanella sp. N2AIL
ATTCGCGCAACTGCCTGATAAATACCTTGCCTCGACATACCCGCAGCACGACATGCGGCAGCGAGGTTTATTTCGCTTTTAGCTTTTGCTTGCCAGACGTACCGGATAAGTACTTTTTTCTGAGGCCTGCTCCATATTCATTGTCCATGATATCAACCATGCCATTGAGGATTTGGTTACGTAGTTTCTCTTCTGCTAACTCACGTTCAAGGCGCTTGATCGTTTCGGCAGGGGTTTCTTTTGACTTAGGCATAA
>NZ_JALBYT010000121.1:0-255 GCF_022690845.1 Shewanella sp. N2AIL
TGAGTTCGGGATGGGATCAGGTGGTTCCACAAGGCTATTGTCACCAAGCAAATTCTGTTTATTACCGTGTCCATCTCTGGCTCACGCTAATAATAATTCGGAAAGCTGATTTGCTTTATTTGAGTTCGCACTTCATCAAGTGTCGATATTCTGTCTAAGTTCGCTTAGCAAAACCCATCTGGGTTGTATGGTTAAGCCTCTCGAGTCATTAGTACATGTTAGCTCAACGCCTCACAACGCTTACACACCATGCCT
>NZ_JALBYT010000122.1:0-255 GCF_022690845.1 Shewanella sp. N2AIL
ATTCGCGCAACTGCCTGATAAATACCTTGCCTCGACATACCCGCAGCACGACATGCGGCAGCGAGGTTTATTTCGCTTTTAGCTTTTGCTTGCCAGACGTACCGGATAAGTACTTTTTTCTGAGGCCAGCTCCATATTCATTGTCCATGATATCAACCATGCCATTGAGGATTTGGTTACGTAGTTTCTCTTCTGCTAACTCACGTTCAAGGCGCTTGATCGTTTCGGCAGGGGTTTCTTTTGACTTAGGCATAA
>NZ_JALBYT010000123.1:0-255 GCF_022690845.1 Shewanella sp. N2AIL
CAGAATTCATTGAGCCGCTGAAGTCGCAAGACGGAAGCAACAAAACTTTAATTGAAGAGTTTGATCATGGCTCAGATTGAACGCTGGCGGCAGGCCTAACACATGCAAGTCGAGCGGCAGCGGGAAGGTAGTTTACTATCTTTGCCGGCGAGCGGCGGACGGGTGAGTAATGCCTAGGGATCTGCCCAGTCGAGGGGGATAACAGTTGGAAACGACTGCTAATACCGCATACGCCCTACGGGGGAAAGGAGGGGA
>NZ_JALBYT010000124.1:0-255 GCF_022690845.1 Shewanella sp. N2AIL
ATACGGCTCTTCGCATCAGCGACGTTAGCCTGCACGTTGGCATTGTTGGCGATATTATGTGACAAACGGTTTTGTACAGCACCTAATTTCGCACGCTCTGCATCCACTGCTGCTATCTGAGTATCTATCTTTGCAAGAGTAGCAGTTCCAACGTCTCCAGCTGCACCAGCCCCAATACCACTCATGTCAGCTATCTTAACTTGAATTTTCTCTGCCGCGGTATGTCCTGTTTGAAAGCTTTTATCAAAGCCTGTT
>NZ_JALBYT010000125.1:0-255 GCF_022690845.1 Shewanella sp. N2AIL
TGAGCTGAGATGCTAAGTTCATTTCATTTTCGGCAACCGAATCAAAGGCGCTGTTGACCAACAAATGGCTGCTTAACTCCATCAAGCAAACCATGCGAATTTGCGGATAAGCCGCTTCGCCTGAAGCATTTGCGGTACGCGCAAAGGCGGCTTGATTTTGGACACTATCGGGTGTCCGCCACACTACACCGTCAACACCATACAAGTTAAGACCGCACCAATGAGGGTGTTCAGCTCTCGCGTGCCAGGTATTAG
>NZ_JALBYT010000126.1:0-255 GCF_022690845.1 Shewanella sp. N2AIL
TAAGACAGATCGCTTGACGATCTCGCTGAAAAGATCAAAATCCGATGACCTCATGTCATCGGATTTTTTTATGCAACTCTCAGAAGCACTCGCTCGCACTCATATTACCCGCCTAACCGAATTCACCAGCTTAGCTGATGTGTTAGAACCTGAGTTAATTCAATCTTGTTTGGACTCTCAGGGCGTTGCGACGTTAAGACGGCGTAAATTGCCGATGGATGCGATGATTTGGGCCGCTATCGGAATGGCTTTGTT
>NZ_JALBYT010000127.1:0-255 GCF_022690845.1 Shewanella sp. N2AIL
CTAAATCGACCGTGCCGTTGAAAATCAGGGTGTTGTCGTTGGTGATGAAGTCGCTGCCGGAGGCGCCGGTGTCATCGGTAATGCTGGTGATCGCCACGGTGTTGCCGTCGCCATCTTGGTCAATCTTAGTATCAATCACCACGTCCTGGGTGACGGTCTTGCTGTTGCCAGCCAGGTCAGTGACGGTGGCGCTGACAGGGTAAGTGCCATCGGCCAAGGTGGTGCCGGTTAAGTCGATGCTCCAGTTACCGCTGG
>NZ_JALBYT010000128.1:0-255 GCF_022690845.1 Shewanella sp. N2AIL
TACCCCAGCGAAGACATCGTCGACTTATATGCCCATCGATGGGAAATCGAACTGGGCTACAGAGAGATGAAACAACATCTGTTGGAGAGCCGTTTTACGCTACGCAGTCAACTACCGGAGCTGGTGATTCAAGAGCTGTGGGGCGTGCTACTGGCCTATAATCTCATTAGATATAAGATGTTGCTGATGGCTAAAAGCTTGCCATCGGTCCATCCTAATCAACTGAGTTTTAGGGATGCGGCGAGTTATATCACC
>NZ_JALBYT010000129.1:0-255 GCF_022690845.1 Shewanella sp. N2AIL
ACAGCTTAATAACCCAAGCTTTTTCATTAGATTACGGGCTCGATAACGACTGAGACCAATCCCTTTGTTAGTCACTAATTGCGCTATCGTTCGCGCACCGGCAGAGCCATGACTAATACGATGTGCAGCCTTCACTTCACTGCATAAAATAGTAAAGTCTGCATCAATATGTTCTTTTCTTTTTAGCCAATACTTATAGCTACTTCGATGCACTTTGAATGCATTACAAATTGTGAGAATAGAGTGGCTCTGCTT